>NC_009706.1:1524853-1829823 GCF_000016505.1 Clostridium kluyveri DSM 555 | reverse complement strand
AAAGCTCTAGACGATAGAGATAGTATTTATGCTGTTATTAAAGGAAGTGCAGTAAATCAGGATGGAGTTACAGGAGGAATTACTGCACCAAATGTTGATTCTCAGACGCAAGTGATTGTTGATGCTTGGAAGGCCTCAAAAATAAATCCAGAAACAATATCCTACATTGAAGTACACGGAACAGGAACAAAATTAGGTGATTCTATTGAAATTGAAGGTATTAACAACGCTTTTGAAAAGTTTACAAATAGAAAACAATTTTGTGCTGTAAGTACACTGAAAACTAATATGGGACATTTATATGAAGCTTCAGGAATTGCTGGAATGGTAAAAGCGATTTTATCGCTAAAACATAAAGAATTACCACCTTTATTAAATTTTACAACACCTAATTATGATATCAATTTTGAGGAAACAGCTATATATATTAATGATAGATTACGTGAGTGGGAAGTAGAAGACTATCCAAGAAGGTGTGGGGTAAGTTCTTTTGCAATTAGTGGGACAAACTGTCACTTAATTCTTGAAGAAGCACCTCAATTACCTAAAAAAGTTATATGCAGAGAATCCAAATATAAAGTAATAACATTATCTGCTAAGAAGAAAGAGATATTAAAGAGATTAATTGTTGATTATTTAAAGTTTTTAAATATGGACGAATCTATGGATTTGGATAATATTTGTTTTACTGCTAATACGGGAAGGATGCATTTTGATTATAGAATTTCCCTTATCATACGGAACATAGATGAACTAAAATGTAAACTTAATAAATTATATAAAGATAAATCTCTTGAATGCACTGAGAGTGATTTATCTAAAGGATATTTTGCAACAGATAATGTAGTAAATTTAACGATAAATGAAAAAAGACAAATGAATTTTGAGGCAAATCGGAAGTTAAAAGAATATATTCTTGGAGGAAAGCAGGAATTTGATATTTTGAGTGAGGTCTGCAAGCTTTATGTGAAGGGAGCAAATGTGGATTGGAATATATTATATAATAATGAGTTACATAACAGAGTTAATCTTCCAGGGTATCCATTTGAGGATAAAAGATGTTGGATTAAGTTAGATCTGAATAGAGAAAGAGCTGGAATTACTAAAACAAACAATAAAGTAGATGTAAGAAATGTATTACCATGTCATAGCAATAAGGAACAAATTATAATCAGTGGAGATGATTTTAATTTAAAGTTACAAATAAAAAAAATATGGGAAGAAATTCTTGGATTTGAAGGTATTAATGTTAATGAAGATTTTTATAATCTTGGTGGCAATTCAATTATAGCCATGAAAATACTGAATGTAATTCATGAGCGTTTAAAAATCAATATAAAGGTTAGTGAATTATTACAACATAGAACAATTTCTGATCTTGCATTATTTTTAAGTGAGGATTTTCATAAAGATAATGGCAAGAATGTAATTCCGTATTCACCTATAGAAAAAGTAAGTAACTCCGATTATTATCCTGTCTCTTCTGCACAAAAACGAATGTTAGTTATTGATCATCTACAAAATTCGGGAATAGCTTATAATATATGTACGTATCTTGAGATCCATGGAATGATTGATATTGATAGATTAAGTAATGCATTTAAAGAAATAATAAGCAGGCATGAGATTTTAAGAACTTCTTTTGATTTTGTAGATGGTATTCCTATTCAAAGAGTGAGTAAAAGATTGTCTATTGATATTCAATGCTATACGGCTAAAGAGCATGAATTCACAAAGTTGATGAATAGATTTATAAGGCCATTTGATCTTAAAAAACTTCCACTATTTAGAGTAGGTATTATAAAGATTAGTGAAGATAAACATTTTCTTATCTTGGATATTCATCATATTATTTTCGACGGAACATCGTTGGGAATTTTAATGAGTGAACTATTCTCTCTGTATAATGGTGATAATCTGCCTGAATTAAAAATACAATATAAAGATTTTGCAGCTTGGCAAAATAATATTCTTCAACAACCATTGTTAAAAAAACAAGAATCATATTGGCTTAAGGTTTTCAGTGGACAAATACCTTTGTTAAATCTACCAACTGATAATCCCAGACCTTCAAATCGAAGTTTTAAAGGCGATTGTTACAGATTTGAACTTGAAAATACATTAGTTGAGGCATTAAAGCAATTTACTGTTCAAACTAAAACCACGTTATATATGGTTTCCCTTGCCACGTATAATTGTTTGCTGTGGAAATTAACGGGTCAAGAAGATATTGTGGTTGGAACCCCAACATCGGGAAGAATTCATAAAGATTTGGAAAACCTATTGGGAATTTTTATAAATACACTTGCGATTAGAAGCAAAATAGAAGGGAATAAAAAATTTATAGATTTTCTTAAGGAAGTGAGAAAAAATGTTCTTCTTGCATTGGAACACCAGGATTATCAGTTTGAAAATCTAATAGAAAACATTGATATACAACGTGATTTGAGTAGAAATCCTCTATTTGATACAATGTTTATTCTACAGGATAACTCTTACATAAAAGAATTTAATACAGATGAACTAACCATTATTCCTCATGTTTTTCATAATCACTTAAGTGTATATGATATCACATTTCAGGCATTTGAAAAAGATAGCGACATTAGTTTTATGATTGAGTATGACTGTGATTTATTTGAGAGAGACACAATCGAAAAATTTTCAAAGTATTTTATGAATATACTAAAAGAGGTTATGAGGAACCCAAATGTAAAGATTGAAGACATAGAAGTGTTGGATAAAATAGAACGTGAACATCTATTATATGATTTTAATAATACAGCATTAAATTATGCAAAAGAGAAAACAATTCAGGAATTATTTGAACAACAAGTAGCACGGACACCTAAAGATACAGCTGTTGTGTTTAAAAATCAAACATTGACATATAAGCAATTAAATGAAAAATCGAATCAGCTAGCAAGGTTGTTAAGAAACAATGGAGTAGGAGCTGATAATATTGTAGGAATTATGGTAGAACGTTCACCAGAAATGCTTATAGGAATTATAGGCGTGTTGAAAGCTGGAGGTGCGTATCTGCCAATTGATCCTGGATATCCAGTGGATAGAATACAGTATATGTTAGAGGACAGTAAAACTAACATATTACTTACTCAGCAAAGTCTTTTAGACAAAATAGAATTTAAGGGGGAAATCATAGATTTGTTTAGTTCGAATGCATATGCAGAAATGAGTATTACTAATCTTAGGATTTTGAATAATGCCCAAAATCTTGCATATGTCATATACACGTCAGGATCCACAGGGAAGCCCAAAGGAGTGATGTTAGAACATCAGTCTGTTAATAACTTTATAAATGGAATATCTAATATAATAAATTTTACAGCAGGAAAGATTATACTAAATCTTACTACAATATCCTTTGATATTTTTGTATTAGAAACGTTATTACCATTATGTAAGGGACTAAAGATTATAATAGCAGATGAGAATGAACAAATAGATGCTAAATTGTTAAATAATTTAATTATAAAAAATAAGGTTGATATGATGCAAGTGACACCATCAAGACTAAAGCTTTTGATGAGAGGAGGAAGTGATTTGACATGCTTTAAATATTTAAAAGATGTAATGATAGGTGGAGAAGCTTTACCAGATGAATTACTGCATCAGCTAAAACAGGTATATTACGGAAAAATATTTAATATGTATGGTCCAACAGAAGCTACTGTATGGTCAATGGTAAAAGAGTTAACGGATATAAATGAGATAAGTATAGGAAAGCCTATATCAAATACACAAATATATATTATAGATAAAAACAACAAACTTCAGCCAATAGGAGTGAGTGGTGAATTGTGTATTGGTGGTGATGGTGTTGCAAGGGGGTATTTAAACAGAAAGGATCTTACTAAGGAAAAGTTTTTTAATAATCCATATAAAGTAAATGAGAAAATATATAGAACAGGAGATTTAGCTAAATGGCAACCGGATGGAACTGTGGAATTTTTAGGCAGGATAGATAATCAAGTAAAGATAAGAGGCTACAGAATAGAATTGAGTGAGATAGAAAAATCATTAGGCACATGCAAAGGGATAAAAGAGTGCGTTGTTATATCTAGAGAAAATTCAACAGGAGATAAATATCTGATAGCATATTATGTTGCTGATATGGAAATAGGAGTTTCTAAACTTAGAGAGCATATGTTGAAAGAACTTCCAGATTACATGATACCTTCATATTTCGTGCCAATAAAATGCATGCCGTTAACTCCTAATGGAAAAATAGACAAAAAAGCACTTCCAGAGCATGATACTGGCAGAAATAGTTTGAAAATCGAGTATAAAGCACCAACAACACAAGTGGAAAAACAACTTGTAGATATATGGGAAGATGTATTGGAGAGAGAAGAAGTAGGAATAAACGATGTCTTTTTTGAATTAGGAGGCAATTCTCTACTATTGGTGCAAATGCATACGCGGATAGATAAACTATATCCGGGTAAAGTAGAAGTGGCAGATATCTTTGCATATCCAACTATCTCAAAATTAGCACAATTTATAAGTGAAGATGAAGTGAAAGGAAAGAAAAAATTAGAATTAAAAGGTATTAAGTTTCCAGAGGAATATTTTATAAATATTGATGAGGAAAATGAAGATACGATCCTGCGATTTCAAATTGATGAATGGATAGTGGAAAAAATTATAAAAGTATTACAAAATAGTAAGGTGAGAGTAGAGGATGTTTTGCTTTCCATATATATATACATGTTGCATGAAATGTGTGAGAAAGATGAAGTCATAGTTCAGGTGGCATTAGATAGTATAAATGGAATATTTCCTATAAACATTAATGTAGAAGATTTTACAGAACTAGGAGAACTCGTAGAATCTATAGAACAAATCCGTAAACAATTAAAACCATCAGAAATATATGAATTTGGCAGTATAGATATAAGAGTTGTTACAGAACAGAATCTTGTTATACCTTTGTTTACAAATAGAAAAGACATGATTGGCAAATTAATTGACGTATATGATTTCATTATGAAAGTAGAGGAAGAAGAGGATACTATGATTTTAATATTTGAATATAATGCATCAAAATTACGAAAGAGCAAAGTAGTAGAAATGTCATATGCATATATAAAATTATTAAAAAGTATAGCTATGGACACGGAGTAACACTTTACTTTATACCCGATTGCTATTTAATTTCAAAGTTTTTAAACAGAATACAAATTCATATATAGAGAGGATGGGTTAAGTTATGAAAAAAGTAGCATTATTATTTCCAGGACAAGGTTCCCAGTATATAGGTATGGGGAAGAAGTTCTATGAAGGATATCCAATAGCTAAAGAAACGTTTGAAGAAGCAAATGATGTACTAGGATTTGACATTAGAAAATTATGCTTTGAAGGTAATATGGAGAAACTTACAATGACAGAAAATACACAGCCTGCCATTTTAACAATGGGTGTGGCAATGTTCAGAGTTTATATGCAGGAAATAGGAATAGAACCGTCATATTTAGCGGGTCATAGCTTAGGAGAGATTACAGCATTATCGTGTGCTGGTGCAATACAGTTTCAAGATGCAGTAAAAATGGTACGTAACCGTGGAAAGTTTATGCAGGAAGCTACTGCATTTGGAACAGGCTCAATGGCAGCAATTAGCGGGTTGAGTTGGAAGGAGATTGAAGATGAGTGCAAGATTAAGAGAGAATGGGGAAAGTTGGTTGTCATATCAAATTACAATGCATGGGATCAAGTTGTAATATCTGGATATAAGGACGCTGTTGAAGAGGTGGCAGCAAACCTTTATGAAAAGGGAGGGGGAATTATACCTTTAAATGTGAGTGCGCCATTCCATAGTCCATTAATGAAATTAGCATCGGAAAAATTTGAAAATGAACTAACTAAATACGAATATAGCAAATTGAAATGGCCGGTAATGTCTAATATAACAGCTTTGCCTTATGAGGACAGTAGTAGAATTGTAAAGAACTTAAAGAAACAGATAGTAGAACCAGTAAAATGGCAAGCAACGATAGAATATCTGGAGAAAAATAAAGTAGAAATAGGTATCGAACTGGGACCTAAGACTGTACTTAAGAATTTAATGAAGAAAAATAGTAAACGAATAAAGGTCTATTCATATGATAAGGAAGAAGATGTACAGGTACTAAAGACGGAATTGAATATGAATAGAAACATAGGATCTATAGAAAAAGATAATAAAATGAGTGTAATAACAAGAAGTATGGCAATAGCAGTTTGTACAAAGAACAACAATTGGGATGATAAAGAATATGAAAAGGGAGTAATCCAACCATATAGAAAGGTAAAGGAAATTCAAGCAGAGATTGAGAAAGAAGAGAAAGAACCGACAATTGAACAAATGAGAGAAGCACTGAAGATGATGAGATCTGTGTTTATTACAAAAAGGACACCACAAAAAGAGCAAATTGAGAGATTTAATCAGATATTTAATGAAACTGGAACGCGTCATTTATTCTCGGATTTTATGATGCCTGCTGATTAGGAAAAGATTTGCTGAAAGAAAGGAGAGAAAATGAAGATGCAGTTAGCAGAACTAAAAAAAGTGAACTTAAGAGATGTAACAAAAGACGATTCAATTAAATTTCAAGACACTTCAAGACATGATATTGCTATTATTGGAATTAGTGGAAGATTTGCAGAGGCAGAGAATTTAAAGGAATATTGGAATATCTTAAAAAATGGCAGAGATTGTATTCGAAAATTTCCAGAAGATAGAGCCAGTGAAATAACGAATTATGTGGAACAACTATATAGTTTAGGCTTATCAAAAGAAGGGATGAAGTTCATTGAAGCCGGGTTTTTAAATCATGTGGATCAATTTGACTACAATTTTTTTGGACTTTCTCCAAGAGAAGCAAGTTTAATGGATCCAAATCAAAGAATATTTTTAGAAACTGTATGGTCAGCAATTGAGGATGCTGGATATAATAGTAAGAAAATAAGAGGAACAAAAACAGGTGTATATCTTGGATTCAGCAATGATTTCCATGACGATTATAGAAAATATGTTCAAACAATGTCTTCTGAATCTATAGGAATTTCTACTGCGGGTAATATCAAATCGATTATTGCAAGTAGAATTTCATATTTACTGGATTTCAAGGGACCAAGCCTGGTAGTTGATACGGCTTGTTCATCTGCCCTTGTTGCAGTACATTTAGCATGCCAGAGCATAAGAAAAGGAGAGTGTGATGCGGCTATTGCAGGGGGAGTAAAAGTAATTTTATTCCCGATAAGGGGAGAGGCTAGTTGGGGAATTGGTACTCAGTCATCTGATTTTAGGTGTAAGACCTTTGATAATAGTTCTGATGGGATTGGATTGGGAGAAGGGGCTGGAGTCGTAATTCTAAAACCTTTATATAAAGCTTTAAACGATGGAGATAATATACATGCCGTGATAAAAGGGAGTGCAATTAATCAAGATGGAAATTCATTAGGGTTAACCACACCAAATCCCATTGCACAGGAAGAAGTGATTATTAAAGCTTGGGAAGATTCACATGTAAATCCAGAATCAATTTCATATATTGAGGCCCATGGTACAGGTACTAAATTGGGCGATCCTATAGAAATAAGTGGAGTACAGAGGGCCTTTAAAAAGTATACAAATAAGAAACAATTTTGTGCCATTGGATCTGTCAAAACCAATGTGGGGCATTTAGATTGTTGCTCAGGAATTGCAAGTATGATGAAGGTAATATTGGCTTTAAAAAACAAGAAACTTCCACCAAGTATTTATTTTAAAACACCTAATTCAAAAATAAATTTTGAAGAGTCTCCAGTATATGTAAATGATAGATTTATTGATTGGGAATCTGATTATCCATTAAGATGTGGCATTAGCTCTTTTGGACTAAGTGGTACAAATTGCCACATTATTTTGGAAGAAGCACCTGTGATAAAGAAAAATCAAATAAATAAAACAACCCAAGGGTTAAATGTTCTTACAATTTCCGCTAAAAGTATTGAATCTTTAAAAGAATTGATTAGGCGGTATAATGAGTTTTTTAATGAAAAGTCTGATAAAATTAGTATGGATAATATTATTTATACGGCCAATGCAGGTAGAAACCATTTTAATTATCGGCTAGCAATATTATTTGATGGATTTCAAGATATTAAAAATAAACTTGCTACACTATGTTTAGTAGATTTGAATGAAAATCTTTTAAATCCTAAAGGTATATATTTCGGTGAAGTAAGATTCGTTAAAGGTGGTAGGAAAAAACACAAAAATGAACTTACAGCAGAAGAAAAGGTAGATATGACAAATAAGGCGGATGAAAAGTTAGAAATATATATGTCATGTAGAAAAAATCAGTCAGAAGTACTAGGTGAGCTGTGTAAGTTGTATACCCATGGTGCAGATATTCATTGGGAGAAAGTTTATGAAAACAAAAAAGTAACGAGAGTAAGTTTACCAACATATCCATTTTTGCAAAAAAGATGTTGGGTTAGATCCAGAGAAGACAACAAGGAAAAATTATATGTCAAAGAAACAGTTAAGAATACAAGTAAACTTGAACATCCTTTGCTAGATAAGTTATTAGTAGAATCCCTGAATATAGAAATTTATTCGACAGCATATACACCTGAAAAATATTGGGTCTTAAATGAGCATAAGGTAAATGGAAAATATGTTGTACCTGGTACTACATACTTAGAAATTGCATTAGCTACATGTCAGAAGTATTTTAAAGAAAAAAGCATTGAACTGAAAGATTTTACATTTCTTGCCCCCCTTATCGTAAATGATGGAGAATGCAAAGAAGTTCATACAATTATCAGACAGGAAGGGGAATATTATGTAGTATCTGTAGCAAGTAGAATGGATAGTGATAATGGTGAACTTTGGGTGAAATATGTAGAAGGAAAAGTTATAGGTGTTCACTCAAAGCCCGAACCAATATATGATATTGAAACATTGAAAAGGAAATTTCATTCCGAAAAAGTCATCAATTATGCTGAAATCCCCGTAAGTGCAGTTGAGATAGGCCCTAGGTGGAAAAGTCTTAAAACAGTATCTTTTGGAGATGATGGAATTTTAGCTAAAATTGAGCTACCTAGAGAATATATTGAAGATATGAATGCATATGTTATGCATCCTTCATTAATGGATGTGGCAATGAATGTACTAATCAGAAATATAGGAGAGGGACTTTACCTTCCTTGGTCTTATAAGTCGCTGAAGAGTTATACACCTTTACCTGATAAGTTTTATAGTTACATAAGGAAAAAAGGATTGCAGGAACAAGGAATGGAAGTGGTTGCGTTTGACGTAACGTTGATAGGTTTTGATGGGAAAATTATTACTGAAGTTGAAGACTATCTCGTAAAAAAAGTACATGAAGAGGATTTTAAGTTGGGAGAAATATTAAACAAACCAAATGATAGCTATGAAATTTTATGGAAACCACAGATGGTAAATACGCAGAATCAAAGCTTGAGGCATCAAAATATTTTAGTTTTAAAAGATGAACATCAAGTATGTAACTCCATAATGAGTGCTTTGAGTGATTTGTCTGCACAAAGGCCATATTGAAGAGTAAAATAACAAATAACATAGAAATTATTTCAATTGCTGATTATGGATATGAGGTAACTAAAAATGAAAGTGTAATTAAACCACATAATGCAAGTTTATATGGAATTTCCAAGGTTATTGGAAATGAGTATTCTAATTTGATATGTAAATGTATTGATATTGATGTTGATACTGAGGTTAAGGATATTCTAGCGGAATTATGTACAAAAAATCAGGTTCCAATTGTAGTGTATCGGCAAGGAGTTAGATATATTGAAGAGTTTAATATGGCTAATATGGATGATGCTCCTATAAAAGAAATAAAGATTAAACCGAATGGAGTTTATATTATTACTGGAGGTGCTGGTGGAATTGGAATGGAAATAAGTAAGTATTTAGCATCTCTTAAAAAAATCAATCTTGTATTCATTAATCGATCGTCACTACCCGAACGAAGTAAATGGCCAAAGATTTTAGAAGAAAACATGAATAATAAGGTATGCAATCGAATTAAGCATATTATGGATATAGAATGTGAAGGAACTAAAGTTATCCTTTATAGAGGTGACGTATCTAATGAAAGTGACATGAAATGGATTTTTGGCGACTTAAAAAAGAAATTTTATAAGATTGATGGAGTAATTCACTGTGCAGGTGTTGCAGGTGATGGGTTTATTATAAGAAAAGAAAAGAAGAAATTTGAGGAAGTATTACTACCTAAAACGCTAGGTACATGGTTATTAGATAAAATGACTGAAGACCAAAACCTCGATTTTTTTATTAATTTCTCATCAATTAATACACTGTATGGTATACCAGGTCAAAGCGATTATACTGCTGCAAACGCCTATTTGGATTCATTTTCTGAATATAGGAATAAAAAAAATAAGAGAACAATTACTATCAACTGGTCTGGGTGGAAAGAAACAGGAATGGCTTTTAATTTCAAAGTAGATGAAAATAAGAGCATGTTTAAAGCTCTTTCTACTGAAAAAGCAATAAAAGCTTTTGACAAAGTATTGCAGAGAGATATACGAAAAATTATAATTGGAGAATTGAACTATGGAGCTATAGATACTTTTATAAATCAGTACACAATTAGAATTTCTGACAATTTAAGGAGTTTCATTAATAAAAAATTAAGAATGAAAAAGGAGAATTATCAAAAAAATTCAAGAAAAAAAGAAGAAATTTCGGAAGTAGTTATCAAAGGTAAAGCTAAAAATGACATTAATGAATTTGATTTAAGGCTTGCACAAATTTGGGGCGAAGTATTGGGAATAACTGAGGTAGATATCAATGATGATTTTTATGACATTGGAGGAGACTCTATACTGGCTACTGATTTATTACGATATTTAGAAAAAGAGTTTAGGGATCTTGTAAATATTGTAGACGTCTTTACGTATTCAACTATTGATAAAATGTCTAAATATTTAAATACAAAAATCAATAAAAAAGGGACAGTGGACGTAGAAGAGAGAGTTAAAGAGAATAAAAATCAAGTTTTGGAAAGAATATCAAAGAGATATGAACAACCGAAAATCTATATTTTTAATGATAATAATATCGTTTTTACTGAGACAGTATCCCATAATTCGGGGGCTTCGAATTGCTACGTATGGGGTGATGGGAAAGAGTGTGTAATTATTGACCCTGGCATTGATGCTGATATAATATTAAATGCTATTCAACAGGCTAGCATGAATATAAAATATATTATTTTAACACATTGTCATATTGACCATATAATGTCAGTAAAAAAACTTATGGGAAAAACTGGTACTCAGCTTCTAGTTCCCAAAGAAGATGTTGATTTATTAAAATATATTGTTAAACCAGAACATATATTCATATCTAGGTATTTAAAAAATGATGATCAGATTAATATAGGAAATTTAAAACTTAAAGTTATTCATGTAGGAGGGCATACTAAAGGAAGTATATGTCTTAAATCTGAACAACAATTATTTACGGGCGATGTGCTATTTAAACTTTCTATTGGAAATCCCGATAAGGAATGGGGAGGAAGTTACTCTCAAATTATTGAATCTATCAAGAATAAATTATTTATGTTAAAAGATGAAATAAATATTTTTCCTGGACACGGTGAACCAACAACTGTAGGTTATGAAAAGAAAAACAATCCATTTATTAACTTGGATTATACGAAATAAATATATGAAAACTATAGGGCAAATTTTAGTATACAAATTCAATATAAAAATATAATATGACATGAGTTTAATGAAAGTTCGTATAATAAATTTTATAATATCGATACTTACATGAAATTGTATCATTTTAAAGTGTACTGAGAGTTAAGAATATGCATCTATTGTAAAAATGAAGGTTATTTATAAAAATTAAGTATATCTAAAAAAGATGATCCATTAAGATAAAATTGTTATTATATCCTATTGTGCTAGTTAAATTCTGGAACCATTGAAAAGAATGACTTAAATTTTTACAAAGCAGAAAGTTCTATCATAAAAAAGCAAATATTTTCAATACGATGAATCAACTAGCACAATACGCTATTATAGGAATTGATAATTAACAATCTATTATAAATATATAATTCAATATAACTTTTTTGGAGGTAATAATATGACTGAACTTGAAAATTTCATTCTGGAAGGTAATATCAAAACATTACTCTTTAAGTTTTCTCTTCCTGCCATAAGTGTATTTTTAGCTAATGTATTATATAATCTTATTGATGCAATTTTTATAGGTAATCAGGCTAATGGTAGCTTAGGAATTGCAGCTTTATCTATAGTCTTTCCTATTCAACAAATAATACTGGCTCTTTCTCAAATGATCGGAGTTGGAATCGCTTCTATAACTTCCAGAAGTCTTGGAGCCGGAAATAAACTAAGAGCAGAAAAGGCTGTGGGTACTGCATTAACATCTTCTGTTCTATTAGGAATTTTAATTATGGTTATAGGACTGGCTTTCATCAGACCTATATTGTATATTTTTGGTTCCTCGGAAACCATACTACCCTATGCTGTAACATTCTTTAGAATTACTTTATATTGTAGTGTTTTTTTCGTTTTTAGTATTGTTTCCAATAGCATCATACAATCAGAAGGGCATGCTAATATTGCTATGATAAGCATGATAATAGGACCTGTAATTAATATTCCGTTAGATTACATATTGGTTACAAGACTTAAATATGGGATAAAAGGAGCTGCCATTGCTACAGATATTTCCCAAATAATATGTTTTATATTTTTATTAGTATACATCTGTTTTAATAGTAAAATTTTAGGAGTAAAAGTTAAAAATTTAGTAATTAATATAAAGTTATTAAAGGAAGCGATTTCATTAGGAGTATCAACGTTTATGACTCAACTGGCTTATGGAATTCTATCCATAGTTTTAAATAATTCATTGAGAATTTATGGAGGATCTGACTTATATCTTTCTGCAA
Source organism: Clostridium kluyveri DSM 555 (assembly GCF_000016505.1). Classification (NCBI taxonomy): domain Bacteria; kingdom Bacillati; phylum Bacillota; class Clostridia; order Eubacteriales; family Clostridiaceae; genus Clostridium; species Clostridium kluyveri. The sequence goes on along the minus strand of NC_009706.1, from coordinate 1,816,831 downwards.
TTGGTATATATAATCGTATATTCGGGTTTATTACCGTTCCTATGTATGGAATTAGACAAGCTCTTCAGCCCATTATAGGATTTAATTATGGTGCTAAAAAATTCAATAGAGTAAAACAAAGCTTAAAACTTGGAATTTTAACATCGGTTGTAATTTCATTGGGATTTTTAGTTATAATTATTAGTTTTACAAATAAAATAGCGGGTGTTTTTACATCTGATAATGAATTAATAGCATTGACGGTTCCTATTTTAAGAGTAATCCTACTTATGAGTCCTTTAGTAGGTGTTCAAGTAATTGCTGCAAGTTTTTTTCAGTATATTGGTAAACCTAAGCCTGCATTATTTCTATCAATAATGAAGCAATTTTTATTTTTGATACCATTAATGCTGGTTATTCCAATATTCTTCAAGGTTACTGGTGTTTTTGTATCTGTTCCATTATCTGATTTTTTTACTGCAATGATATCTTTAATTTTTATATACCGTGAGATAAAAAAGATGAATGAATTGAACGTAATTCAAGGAAAAAATAAAAATGCACATGTTTAGGAAAATTTTCAAGTTAATAACATAAATAGAAATAGCACACAAATATAAGAATTTATTTGAGGATATGATTTAAACTCAACTACCACCTGCTTTCAGCAGGTGGATTGTATTTGCCAATTAAGTGGTTGTGAAATTTTTGGTATCTACTAAAATTAAAACGTAATATTTACCACTTGGTACTTCTGGTATAGTACAGAATTTTATTAGTCCCACAAATTCTCTATGTTGCTTTATTTTAATTATAGATTTTAATTTAGGTGTTATTATATGATTATTTTTAATATAGGTGATTCCTTCTTGATCATTTGTTGTATAATTGTTTTTTTACTTTTCAATTTAGGAAATCCTACAAGTTTGTCCCTAAAGAAATTTTTATAGTTTTTATCTAAATTCATTTCCTCTTAAGCCCCTAAATAGGTTTGGACCATTACATCTATATTTATTATAATGTAGAAAGTGATTGGAGGTAAACTATGAAAGGAAAAAGTTATACGAAAGAATTAAAAGAAGAGGTATTAAGAGAAGTGAAAGAAGTAGGAAATGTTTCACTGGTATCAAGGAGACATGGGCTCTCAAAATCAACTATATTTACGTGGATAAGGAATTCTAAGGATAAGGATGAGATTAAAATTAAGCCTGGTAGAAAAGCTTTAGTTGAGGGAGAAAAAGAACTTGAAAATGAGCTGACAGAGGTAACAAAAGAAAATGATCATCTAAAAAAATTGTTAGGAGAAAAAGATTTAGAAATAGCAATTCTTAGAGATTTAATAAAAAAATCAAACCCTCAATTAAGGAAAAAGTAGAAATAGCTAAAAAGTATATAGAGCAAGGATACAATGCAGTATTTGTACTTAAAGTAGTTAAACTCGGAAGATCAACATATTACTATAATTTAAGTGTAGAAGGCAAAGAAAAGACTAGGCCTAAAGGTGGAAAGCCAAAAGGATATAGTATAAACAGAGATGGTGAGAAAGTATGCGATGATCAGATTAAGGAATTTATTTTGGAGGCCATTGACGGGGATGCTATTAACTATGGATATAGAAAAATAACTTACCATTTAAGAAAATATTGTAATCTTGTGATTAATCATAAGAAGGTTTATCGGCTTTGCAAAGAGCTCAGAATACTTAAAGATCAGAGAATAATTAGAACTAAAATAAAGAGAAATATTGCAATTAACAGAACTATAACAGGCTCAAATCAACTATGGGAAATGGATATAAAATATGGCTATATAGAAGGTGAGGATAAATTCTTCTACTTACTAAATTTAATTGATATCTTTGATAGGAGCATTATAGATTACCACATGGGTTTACACTGTGAGGCTAAAGATGCTGCAGCACTACTGAGGAAGTGCTTAATAAGAAGAAACTTGTTTGAGGAAGACTCTAAAAAGCCAGTAATAAGAACAGACAACGGACCCCAGTTTATAAGTCATAAATTTGATGAATGCTGTGAAGAACTTAAAATTGAACATGAGAGAATACCAGTGAAGACGCCAAATAAAAACGCACATGTAGAATCATTTCACAGAATACTTGAGGATGAGTGTTTAAAAATTAATGAATTTCAAAGCTATGGAGAAGCATACAAAATAGTAAATGAATTTATGGAATTCTACAATAATAGGAGATTACATTCAAGTTTAAGATTTATGGCTCCACATGAATTTTATAACCTTTATTTTGAAGAAAACCTAACAAACATTCAAATAAGGGTCTAAATTTAATAGAAATGAAGAATTTATTAGATTCTGTCCAAAACGAGGGGGTTAATCCGCAATGTAATATTGATTAATAATTCGCAATTATTTATATTAATTTACATCAACTTATAAAGTATAACATTTCAAAATTATTTGTCTAAAGAAAGAGAATACACATAATTATTTTCACGCCCCTTTATTTTACAGACTCATAAAAGTATTGATATATTATTTATAAATACTAACAATCTTGCTTTTTTTTCTTATAAATTCTCTTTGTAGCTCGTCTTTTTCAGCTTCAGACTTATTGAGTTCATGCTGTAGAGCTATCTTTTGAACTTCAAGATTTGCAATTATCTTTTCAAGACTTTTAACCTTTACTCTCATATTTTCGAACCTAGCTATATCTACAAGCATTTTATTTAAATTAGACTGTAATAACTCAACTTTATTCACTAAAGTATTAAATTCTAATTTAGGAATAATTAATACGTTACATTCAATATCATTAATACGTTTTTCAATGTACTTTTTTAAAATATCAGGATTGTTGTAAACTGTAGTTTTTCCTACATTTGAACCTTTGCATATACCACGAACAGATAAGTCTAAGTGGCGTATATTTTGCTTTATATTTGCATATTTTTCAATGCACTTTTGAAAGTATTTTTCCATCATGACTAATCGCCTTTGTGTTTGTGGTTTTAGTGCATCAAATTCCTCTATACCGTAGTTATTAAGCAAAGGCTTTATTATACCTATGATTTCTCTTTCTTCCATTTTGACCCCTCCTGCAATATTTTCTCGAAGTTGTTAGCTATATATTCGATACCTTCGTATTTTTCGACAACATCCTTAATACTAATGGATTCAATTTCTGCTTTTAAAAGTTCTAGTTCAGGAATCAATTTTTTAGTTACAAACATTTGCATACCTTTAACCTCCATCTGGTATTGATTATGATGTCTGCTATCTTCCTCTTGGAGTTTTTTATTATGCTCAATTACTTTAATCTTTTCTTTGTATCTTTGGAAGTTAAAAGGCAGGCTCTCTATAGCTGGAATGTGAGTTCCTATGTAATAACCATCATTAGCTGAACTTATATACTTTAGCTGAACTTATATACTTTTGTCTTTCACAAAGTCTAATTAAAGCACTCCTAGCACAGAATCCGAGTTCTGACGTCCATACATAACTCTTTTAATTAACTTAAGTTTATTTACACTTCCTTCAGCTAAACCATTGTTATAATTATAGTTAATAGCATTTTTTACAGCATTTATATCATTTTTTAGTCCTGATATATAGGAATCTATTTCACATATGTCTAATTCTTTTGCTTCACGCATCCACTGATCAAGTTCATTGCATTTTTTTGAAAATATAATTTCATAAAATTGTCTAAGAAGTTTGTATATATGTCCTATAATTGGGTATTTTTTTAGCACTTCTTCATATTGTTCGCTCGTAATTCCCTTTATGTTATCAAGTTTATGATATATCAACTGTATCATCCACTTCCGTGCAATATATTCCTTTTTATTGTCTTCTTTATGTAGTATTGAGTTTTTATGATGTTCTCGTTCTTTCTGCATAAAAACCCTAAGTGCATCTACAGTTCCTGTATAACCTTTTTTCCCAATTATTTCTGTTATTTTTTTATATGTAATTCCCTGTGAACGCAATAAAACAACCTCGTCTTCATATTTTTGTAGTTTTCCAGGCCTTCGATTATCATAATTACCATTTACAAGTGAATAGTTTCCAGAAACGTAGTTCATAATTGTTTGATAGGTATGGCCTGTTTTTCTACATATTTCATCTACGGGAGTGCCACGTTGAAACATTGATTTCACTTCTTCAATCTTAGTTTTCTTTTTTAATATTTCCCTTTGATGTTGACTTTCTCTTGTAGATGACGAGGATTTTGGTATGTCTGACTCGGACATTGTAAGATATTTTCCGATTGTCGAAATAGCTGAATGTAGTAGTAAAGCAATCTCAGATTGAGTATATCCTTCTTTATATTTTTTACGTGCAAATAGAATCCTTTCTCTTCGATTTCTAGTGTTATAGAGTGCCTCCATTTCTGGAGAAAGAGTAGTAGATGTTGCCGGAATCTCAAGTCTTGATGGATATAATCTGCACATATATTTTTCAACAGCTTCTGATAGATTTTTCAGCAGATGAAATCGATCTGTAACTTGAATTGCATTGGGATGAGATGCCTTTATTGCAGCACCATAAGTACGTGATCCATCTCTGGATACAACTTTTATATTAGGGTATGTATTTAGCCATTCAATTACCCTATCTTTGTCACGTGAATCAAGAACATCAATAACTCGGTGAGTATCAATATCAATCATGATTGTCCCATATGTATATCTTTTTTTAAAAGCAAAATCATCCACACAAATCTTTTTCACTTTATTTTTATCAACAATCTGTGGGGTTTTTTTTAAGCAAGCTGCAAATTGTACTTTTCCCTATATCTGCAATGTTTTTGGATAAAAAATCAGCTGCTGTCATTGAACTTACACTGGCTGAAATATCAAGAATTCTTTGGATTAGCCTTTCTGATTTTCTAGCTTTATATCTAAGGAAACTATAACGTTCAGCAAAAGTTTTATGCGAACACATCGGATTATCACAAAACATTTTTCTGGTGTTCAAAAGCAGGATTACTTTCTTGTCCATAATAGGAAGATCTTTGACTTCTCGTTGATAAAAAGAATGAACTTTTTGAGAAGCCTGGTTGCAATAAGGACAAACAACATTTTTTCTATTAGAAACTAATGTTATTATTATTTTATCTGATTTGATTTTATAATCTAAAATTTCTAATTCAGTATCAAGAGATTTAAAAAGTTTTTCCATGATTATCACCATCGCTTATAAAATATATACTTATATTTTAATACTTTAGCACTTTAACTTCAATTAAGATTAGAAAGAACCAATTTACCGCTTACGGAAGAAAAGGTGGAAGAAAGCCAAAGCTTGATGATAATAAAAAGAAAGCAATATATGAATTATATAAGCAGAAGAAAACAACAGTAAAAAATCTATGTAATATGTTTAATATAAGTAAACCTACTCTCTATAAAGTCATAGAAGAAATTAGTAAAAGTAAAGTATCATAGAGATATTATAAAGTTATAATTAATACGCAGTTGTAAAATATAATGAATTAACTATATATTTAAATTAATAATACTGATAGTACAACAAATCATATTGATTTTTTTGCATGTATAGATTCAAATTAATAATAATTGAGGAGTGTCTAAAATTTAATTTCAGCACTCCTCAATTCATTTTTTACTTTGTTGAATTTTTAGCTGTATTTTTTTGTTTTATGTCTTAGAGACAAGGATAATATAAAAACAATTGCAATAATCATAGCTGCAACTGTTATTGAATAACTAAAGCCGCTATATAGTGCTTGCACCTGGCTTTTAGGATCATTAAGGTTACCTATATTATTTAGATAGCCCTTTTGACCAGCTGACATAAGCCCTATAAATAAAGGTGTACCAAAAGCTGCACCTAATTGAATGAAAGTATTTAATATTGCAACACCATCTGCTTGATTTCTCATTGGTATTTGATTAAGTGCATTTGATTGATTAGGCGACCATGCTAGAGATATTCCAAAGTATAAAAAAATATTTAAAATAGCAATTGTTATTATAGACGTAGAAGGTTGAATACGTGATAATATCTCTAAGAAAATACACATTATTAGTATACCTAGTGGAATTAATGTTTTTCCTCCAACCTTATCATAAATTTTACCTGATATAGTAGTCATAATGCTACATACAAGAACTGCTGGAAATAAAACCAAGGCCGACATCAAAGAAGATAATTTTAACCCATTTTCTAATAACATCGGTAAAACCATATTCATTGAAAATTGAACCATTTGAATCACTATAACTAATATTGCACCTAATGTAAAATAAGGATGCTTAAATACACGTATGTCTAACATTGGTTGTTGTAACGATAGTTGACGTTTACTAAATAAAATTAATGCAATTATACCTACTGTAAAAATAAGAATAATATTTAGCATATTTGAGTTTGACCCTATTATACTTATTCCATATACAATTCCTGCAAAACCTATTATTGACAGCAATACAGATAAATAATCAATTTTAGGTTTTGTTAGGTCTATTGCACTTTTTAAATATAAAGCACCGCCAATCATGCAGATAATTATCATTGGAATTAATATTATGAATAATGACTTCCAATTAAAAAATTGTAATAATGTACCTGAAACTATAGGTCCTAATGAAGGTCCTACTAATATTATACAAGTACATATTCCCATTACAAAACCATGCTTTTCACGTGGATTTATTGCTAAAGCTGTATTAATCATAATAGGTGCTAATATACCAGTTCCCGTTGCTTGAACCATTCTTGCAAATAAAAGCATTGGAAAAGATGTAGAAAATACTGCTAGAACAGTTCCAGTTAAAAACAATGTCATTGCTCCTAAATATAATCGTTTTGTAGTAAAAGTATGGATAAGAAAAGCTGAAGTTGGTACCGAAATTGCAACAATTAGCATATATCCAGTAGCAAGCCATTGTATAGTTATAGCTGTAACATTCATTTCTGCCATTAATTTTGATAATGCTACGTTTAGTATAGTTTCGTTAAATAGTGATAAGAAACCTCCAAATAGCAGTACAGCCATAATTACTTTTACATTATATTCTTTCTTTTTTTTTGTTTCTTCAAATTTAATTATTTCTGTTTTCACAAAATCAACACTCCTTATAATATTTAGACTGGTCAATATAAAATGCATAAAACTAGCTTAGTAATAACTAAGCTATATAATAAGCTAAATATAATGACTTAATAAAATACCTATTTGGTTACTAGCACCTAGCAGCGAAGTAGTATCTTTTTTTGTAAGTGATACAATAATTGCTCCTTCAATAATCGCTTCAATAACCATACCTAATTCCTGTGCAACTTTCTTAGGAAATCCACTTCTAATTAACTTTTTAGCATACATATCTTCCAAAACTATAAAAGCCTTTTTGCAAGATTCCCTTAGTGACTCATTCGATAAATAATTCTCTAAGGCCAACAAACTTATAGAAATGCCTTCAAGTTTACCTTCTATATTTAACGCTTCTATTATGTTTTTTATAACATATTGTATAGCTAATATAGGATTTGAATATTTGTCTAATTCAGCACTTAATTTATTATGTATGTGCTTGCCTGCTGATTCTATTGCTACTAAAGCCAGTTCTTCTTTTCCATTAGGAAAATAATAATATAGAGACCCCTTAGGTGAGTCACTTTCTTTTAAAATTTCATTTAATCCTGTAGCATTAAATCCTTTAATCTGAAAAAGTTTTTCTGCTGCTGCAACCATTTTTTCTCGTGAATTAGTTTTACTATTCATTGAGTTATTATCCTTTCTTATTTCATACTATGATTACCGGTCTATATATAATATACATATATATATTTATTATGTCAAATTAGAAATATTTTTTTAAATATATTAGTAGGTAATTAATTTAATTATACTTAAATACACATTGTTCATATATTGTTTACTGACTTAACTAAAGCAAAAATACTCTAGTTTTATTTTATTTGAAAGTACCATAAACGTTGAATTAAATAACAATGTTAAAGAAAAAGATTATGTTATTGAAAAATTAAATACCCAAATAACCAAACTAAATATCAAGAATGGCGAAGATATTCAATCTGTTAAAGATAAAGCAGAGCTGCAAAGCGAAAAGGAAATATTAGAATTAAAATCACAACATCAGGAGATGGAACAGAAGAAGGCTTCACGTACAACTACCACCAGAAAAAAACAGACTTCTAATACAAAAACTACTGAATAAACCACACATTCATTTTACCTTCAGGAGTAAAAAGAGCATCCGTGTCATGTATTGAAAAGCAAATGGGATATAATCAAATATATGATAAATATTAATAAAAAACAATTTTTAAAAAGTTGATTTACTTTAATAATGTAATAATACATTATTTTCAAATGTATGTAAATAAATACAGATGCTATTAGAGGCAAGTCATATTCCATATATTAGACATAAAATATATAAAGTTTAAATTTTTAGGGAAAATGATGTATTTTCAATGATTAACATTAATTAGTATTTGATATTAATACTCCGAAAATAGGTGCCTGGCATAGGTGCTTATTTTTTTACTTTAGATTTGTACCCCTATATACTAGAGGCTAAAAACCTATTATTTTCAATAATCAAATTTATAGTTTTATACCTCTAAGTAGGTAAAATATCAAGGTATGTGCGATAGGCATAAAGTTGATAATTTTTACCAATAATAAAGTTTTTTTATTAAATATTTCAAAACAAAATAAAAGATTAGTAGTTAATTTACTAGCCTTATTATCGGACATTATTTTTATTTATTATTTCAAGGTCTATCATTTCCTTCTGTTCTACTTCAGTTAAATCTCCAAAAGTTCTAAAGACAAATCCTTGGTTTTTCAAGTATGCTATTATTTCAGGCAGAGATTCTACTGTAAAATGCTTATAATATGTGTCATGCATAAGTATTACTGCAATTTTTTTATTCTGACATTGAGTTTTAACATTTCTTTTTATTTTCTCAACAGATACTTCATGACTGTCTGCATCACCTGAACAAACATTCCAATCTACATATTTTATTCCCTTATCATTTAAAGTCTTTTTTATTAAATTTAAGTTTGTTTTACTGATTATCAGATTAGTTGAGCCGCCTGGTAATCGAGTATAATTTATAGGTTCTTTATTTGTTATCTTTTTTATTGTACTTTTACACATTTCATAATCATTAATATAAGCATCTAAACTTTTATATATTTTTTTATAATTATGAGAATAAGTATGAACTCCTATACACATACCACTATTACTTAATTCTTTTAGTGCTTCAGGATTTTCTTCAGCCTTTATTCCAACCACAAAAAAGGTAGCCTTTATATTGTTGTCATTTAATATTTTTAATATTTTTCCTGTATTATTTACGCTTGGCCCGTCATCAAAAGTTAAGAATACTTCTTTAGGGCATTCCTGAATATTTTTAGACTTATTGTTGGATAGAGCTAAATTATCGGTATATCCAACACTCGAACAATTTGAACATATAAATAGTATTGTAATTATGAGGATACCACAGCGTAAACCACAAAACTTTTTCATAAAAAAAACACCTTCTTTAGTTTAAAAATATAAATTTATACCTCAAACTTATCATTACCTTTATTCCATAAATGATTACGTTAATTTATTCTAAAACTGTTTTAGGTATAAATGTTTTTCTGTGAAAATCATTAGAGTTTCAAAATGTACCTGTACTATGGGTGTGGGTGAGAGGTATAATTGATGGGTAAATGGGTAAATATGATTAGATATAAAAATTCATTGAATTAAAATTTCATTGTACCATTTCAGGAAAGACGGATGATACAAGGAAACAAAACAATTAATGACTTTTTTAATATACCCTTCTTGGGGTGCAGCCAACAAAACCGACAAAGCCCACGTTAAGAAAATTAATCCCATAAACGAGGGCTTTCCCTCTCTTTTTATTTTTGTAAGATAATTTTAATGATATAAGAAAGGATACGAGGTATGAAAAATAACACAAACAATAGAACTTATAGTTTTTTAAACTTTTTTAGAAGCGAATCTTTTAGTGGAATAATATTATTAACTTGCACTGTTATTGCAATCCTACTAGCAAATTTTAATTTTGTTCCAATTTACAATGAAATATTACATAAGAATATAACAATTGGATATAAAGCAACATCTGTATCAATGCCAATTTCTCGTTGGATTAATGATGGATTAATGGCAGTATTTTTCTTTGTAATTGGTATGGAAATTAAGAAAGAGCTGTTAATTGGGGAGCTTAAATCCTTAAAAACAACTATACTGCCAATTGCTGCTGCTATAGGTGGAATAGTTGTACCTGCAATTCTCTATGCATTATTTAACTATAATCAACTAACTATCAATGGCTTCGGAATTCCTATGGCAACGGATATTGCATTTGCATTAGGGGTAATTTCTTTAGTTGATAAAAAAGCACCTAAGGGGATTGTAGTTTTTCTTACAGCTTTGGCTATAGTTGATGATTTGGGAGCAATTATTGTAATTGCAATATTTTACGGCACTGAAATATCATGGTTTTACTTTTTATTAAGCTTAGCTATTGTTGGTGTGCTTATATTAGCAAATAAATTTAAAGTGAAATCTTCAGCTATTTTTATTATTATTGGAATTGTACTATGGTTTACTATGTTCAAATCAGGTATACATGCTACATTGGCAGGAGTATTACTTGGAATGATAATACCTGGTTCAAGAGATGAAGAAGTATTTAAAGAATCAATGCTAAATAAACTTGAACATGCAATATCACCATGTTCTTCTTATTTAATTATGCCTATATTTGCATTAGCTAATGCAGGAGTAGTTATAAATATGATCAGTCTTTCAACAATTATGTCAACACCTGTTAGCGTAGGAATTATTTTAGGACTTTTCTTAGGAAAACAATTGGGTATATTTGGAGTTTCAACAATATTAGTAAAATTAGGTATTGCTAAGTTTCCTTTAGGAGTAAACCAAAAACACTTATATGGTGCAAGTGTGCTTGGAGGCATTGGATTTACAATGTCAATATTTATTTCATCTTTATCATTTTCAGATGAAGCTATATTATCTACAGCAAAGATAAGTATAATAGCAGCTTCGCTTTTATCTGCAATATGGGGATTAATAATTTTTGCACTTATAAAACCTGAAACTGATAATGTGAATATTGTTTAAGGATATATTTTTTGTATATTAAAAAGTAAATCTATGATATTTTTTGTTACACAATATTCTATGTGAATTTATGAACATCACCAGCTTAACATTTCTTAAATAAAATACATTGGTCTTCTATTATAACTATGTACTAAAGTATAAGATATTATTTTGAAATTATTTCATCTAATCTTTTCCTCAAAGTTGCTTTGTCTAATTTATCTACTGGTAGATCAATAAGTAAATTAATTCTTGTATTTAACTCATTTCTTATTTTTTTAAAGTGAGTAATTGTCTCTTCCTCGTTACCTTTAAAGTCTCTTGGGTCAGTTATTCCCCAGTGTACATAAATTGCATCATTGGGTAAAATAGGACATTCATTTTTAGCCTTATCACATAATGTAATAACAAAATCAAACTCTTCATTTAAAAATTGTTCTACTGACTTAGGTTTGTAATTACTAATATCTATACCCATTTCTTTCATGACAATTTTGGCATGAATATTAATATCATCGGCTGGCTGACTTCCTGCACTAAAAGCAATAAATTTATCTTTACCCTTGTCATTTAATATAGCCTCTGCCATTTGGCTTCTTGCAGAATTTTGAGTACATAAAAATAATACTTTCTTTTGCATAATATCACTCCCTAATTCTTTTATGTAATCATTCATAATCATATGATAGATTATATTAGTTATCAATAATTATAACAATTATTTAGCATATATTTAACATTATAAATATAATGATACAATAAATTCATAATATCCAGTTAATCTTACACACTAAAAAATAAAACTTTGTACCTTAATAAATTCCTAAACTAGTTTGGACAGTTACAATTATGTACGATAAGAGATAACACCAGTAGCTCTGCAACCGGGGGCAAAGTAAATTATTAATAGTCATTCTGAGTATTTTCAATGTTACACAACTTATTTTTGTAACATTCAGAATGGACCAACAATAGGGATTAAAAGAGATTACATAAAAACAATGCTATTGAATGTTACATAATCTTAGGATATGATGTTACTATGTAACATTATATCCTAAATAAATTTATAGATCACAATTCAGGGAGAAATAAAAAATGAAAATATAAATGCAAGTACATTTCTCCATATAGTAAGTTTTCTCCCAAAATATTTCATCTCAACAGGCATAGTAATTATTCCTACCATCATGAGAGTTGATACAAATGCCCCTATCTGCATATACCCTGCACCATTTTCAACTAACATTTGTGCAGTTGGAAACGGATTAACCCCCTCGTTTTGGACAGAATCTAATAAATTCTTCATTTCTATTAAATTTAGACCCTTATTTGAATGTTTGTTAGGTTTTCTTCAAAATAAAGGTTATAAAATTCATGTGGAGCCATAAATCTTAAACTTGAATGTAATCTCCTATTATTGTAGAATTCCATAAATTCATTTACTATTTTGTATGCTTCTCCATAGCTTTGAAATTCATTAATTTTTAAACACTCATCCTCAAGTATTCTGTGAAATGATTCTACATGTGCGTTTTTATTTGGCGTCTTCACTGGTATTCTCTCATGTTCAATTTTAAGTTCTTCACAGCATTCATCAAATTTATGACTTATAAACTGGGGTCCGTTGTCTGTTCTTATTACTGGCTTTTTAGAGTCTTCCTCAAACAAGTTTCTTCTTATTAAGCACTTCCTCAGTAGTGCTGCAGCATCTTTAGCCTCACAGTGTAAACCCATGTGGTAATCTATAATGCTCCTATCAAAGATATCAATTAAATTTAGTAAGTAGAAGAATTTATCCTCACCTTCTATATAGCCATATTTTATATCCATTTCCCATAGTTGATTTGAGCCTGTTATAGTTCTGTTAATTGCAATATTTCTCTTTATTTTAGTTCTAATTATTCTCTGATCTTTAAGTATTCTGAGCTCTTTGCAAAGCCGATAAACCTTCTTATGATTAATCACAAGATTACAATATTTTCTTAAATGGTAAGTTATTTTTCTATATCCATAGTTAATAGCATCCCCGTCAATGGCCTCCAAAATAAATTCCTTAATCTGATCATCGCATACTTTCTCACCATCTCTGTTTATACTATATCCTTTTGGCTTTCCACCTTTAGGCCTAGTCTTTTCTTTGCCTTCTACACTTAAATTATAGTAATATGTTGATCTTCCGAGTTTAACTACTTTAAGTACAAATACTGCATTGTATCCTTGCTCTATATACTTTTTAGCTATTTCTACTTTTTCCTTAATTGAGGGTTTGATTTTTTTATTAAATCTCTAAGAATTGCTATTTCTAAATCTTTTTCTCCTAACAATTTTTTTAGATGATCATTTTCTTTTGTTACCTCTGTCAGCTCATTTTCAAGTTCTTTTTCTCCCTCAACTAAAGCTTTTCTACCAGGCTTAATTTTAATCTCATCCTTATCCTTAGAATTCCTTATCCACGTAAATATAGTTGATTTTGAGAGCCCATGTCTCCTTGATACCAGTGAAACATTTCCTACTTCTTTCACTTCTCTTAATACCTCTTCTTTTAATTCTTTCGTATAACTTTTTCCTTTCATAGTTTACCTCCAATCACTTTCTACATTATAATAAATATAGATGTAATGGTCCAAACCTATTTAGGGGCTTAAGAGGAAAGGCCACAAAACCAGGGATTAATGTTATTGACCCAATAACTGCTGATATTATAACACCAAACCAGCCAGATTCTCCAACTATTATTTTAGATATGAATTGGGTATCTAAAATAGAAAGAAGTATTCCGACCAATATAATAACACCTAAAAATTGTGGTAAGATGTTTTCAAAGGATTTCCACGCTTTTTTTAGAGTCATCTTTGTTTTTGCTTATCCTTATAAAATGAAATAATTAAAAGAATTATTGTTATTCCATATAAAATATAGTTACTCATTACATGCATATCCATAGCCTATATAATTTACTCTTAACAAAGGCTATCTCAAAATTAATTAAATATGTAATCTTGAGGCAGCCCTCTTGGTAACTATAAATACTTTTTAATTTCTTCTGCTGTTGGAACTCTTCCAAAAACTTTAACTTTTTCATCAACTACAAGGCCTGGAGTCTTCATAATTCCATATTTCATGATATCCCTAATATCTGTAACCTTTTCAATAGTAGCATCTAATCCTAACTCTTTTACTGCATTTTTAGTATTTTCCTCTAATCTTTTGCAATTTGAACATCCCGTTCCTAATATTTTGATTATCATTTTAATACAACTCCTTCTAATATTTTTTCATTTATAGTATGCTTCCTTAGACTTATACGAATAAAAATCCGAAAGCATTAAATAAATATCCAATTATTATTATTCCGACAGATACTATACCAACAAATATACTTAGTAATTTAGGTTTAACAACTTTGCTTAGCATTATTATTGATGGAAGTGAAAGTGTTGTAACTGCCATCATAAATGAAAGTACTGTACCTATTCCTACACCTTTGCCAAATAATGCTTCAGCTATTGGGAGTGTTCCAAAAATATCAGCATACATTGGTATTCCGACTACTGTTGCTATAAGTACTGAAAATGGATTGTTAGCACCAATAACATTTTGAATTATTGATTCTGGAATCCAATTGTGTATTGCTGCACCTATTCCAACACCAATAAATACATATAGCCATACCTTTTTAATTATCTGTGTTACTTGATCTTTTGAATATGATATTCTTTCTTCTCTAGTTAACTCAATTATTTCAGCATTTACATTATCAATTTCTTTTACATAACTTTCTACATATTTTTCAAGTTTCAATTTATCAATAATTGTTCCGCCTATTACTGCAAGTATTAATCCTACGATTACATAAGCTATTGCAATCTTTGCTCCAAAGAATGACATCAATAAAAGCAATGATGCTAAATCTACAAGTGGTGACGAGATTAAAAATGAGAATGTTATTCCAAGTGGTAATGCAGCTGAAGTAAATCCTATAAATATTGGAATACTAGAACAACTACAAAATGGGGTAATTGTCCCAAGTAATGCTCCGAGTATATTTCCTTTTATCCCTTTTATATTCCCCAATATCTTTCTTGTTCTCTCTGGTGGAAAATAGCTCTGGATATAGGATATTATAAAAATAAGCACCGAAAGCAATATAAATATTTTTATAGTATCATATATAAAAAAGTGAATACTTCCCCCAAGCCTTTCATTAGTTGACAATCCAAAAACATTTTCAACTAATTTTTTTACTAAATTAGATAACCAAGTCATCTTTAACAATTGATCATTTAACCACTCAAATATTGTTGATAGTAAATCCATAACTAGTTCCCCTCATCCCTATTCTATTAACTACCTATACTTCTTTATTTTTAATTTGGTACATTTTTCTTTCCTTAATTTCATCAGCATATTTTAATCTTTCAAGATCATCCTTTATAACTTCATATTGACTAGAATTATCTATAATATTTTTTAAGATTTCTTTTAGCATTTCATTATTATTTAAATAGTAATATATAAATTTCTCTTTTCTTTCATCCTTTACAAATTCCATATCTCTAAGTTTTGCTAAGTGTTTTGAAATTTTAGGTTGAGATTCTTCTTCCAATATTCCTTGTAATTGACAAACACATAACTCTTTATTATATAGCAGAGTTAAAATCCTTAATCTTGTTTCATCTGATAATACTTTAAATAAATTTGTAAGTTTATACATTTCTATACTTCCTTTCACTATCATACATTTTAATCCAATGCTCATATACTCATATGGTTATATTAGTATATTATTCCTTTATATCGGATTTGTCAACTTATAAATTTAAATTTTACAATCCTAGTACTTTAAGAACTTTTCCATAGATCTTTATAAAGAATATAAAGACTAATAATATAACTCAAAAATTAGTTTATTAGTTTAAGTGTAATTGAGGGTATGTTTGAAAATTTAGTTTATGATGGAATTGAGGATTTACTTAAAACATTAGAATATAATAACAAGATACTGGTTGTTGCAACATCTAAACCTCAAGTATTTGCACAACAAATATTAGAGAAGTTTGATATTGCCAAATATTTCACGTATATTGCTGGAAGTAATCTTGATAGAACAAAAGTTAAAAAAGATGAGGTTATTCAATATGCATTAGAAAGCTGTAATATCACCAATTTACCAAAAGTAATAATGATATAGGGGACAGGGAACATGACATTAATGGTGCAAAAAAGGTAAGAATAGATTCAATTGGTGTTCTGTACGGATATGGTGATAGGGATGAACTTGAAAAAGCAGGCACAGATTTCATTGTTAATCTGGTAGTGGACAAAGTTTACTATAAAGTTAGTTCGGAATCTTCTTATTAAGTTTAGTAACTAAGACCACATGATGGATATTAATTCTACCATATGGTCTATTTTTATACATATAAATACTATATTCATAAATTACCTTTATACAGTATATGCTTTTCAGTACATGACATGGCTGCTGGTATTACCCCTAATTGAGTCATTGCTGTTTCATTTATGGCTATTCGGTTGACCTGGGAAGGTAGGGTTACTTTCCTTCCTGACATATCCGTAATAGTTTTTTTAGCAGATTGTGTACTTTCACTCTGGGTTTGTTCAGATTGTCTATTTGTGCATCCTGCTGACCACAGCACTAAAGTCAGTATTATTAAAAATATATTTAATAATTTAAAACTCTGTCTTTTCAAAATTGAACACATCTCCTTACATAATTCATAAATTAATCAGTTTATTGTGGTGCTTGTCCATTTAAAATTCTTTCAACTTCATTATCTGAAAGAGAGTAATTGAAAAATGTTTTATAAAACCATTTAGTTTCTTTGGAAATATCTAGAGATTGGAACTTTCCGGGATATAAGGTCTTTGCTGCCCATTGGATTTGAAGGACTTCCTCAGCACTATATCTATCCCAGGAAAAAACTCCGTCGGGATTTACATATACTCTTCCTTTTTGTACTGCAGTTGTTTTTTTCCAAGATTCATCCTTTAATATTTTATTAATACTTTCTTTTCTATCTGCACTACCCACTGTGCTGCTTACTATAATAACATCAGGATTCCACGTTAATATTTGCTCCATGGATACTTCTTTGGTATTGCCATCAACATCGGAGGATACATTTATGCCTCCTGCTATTTGTATCCAGGAGTCAATTATTGTCCCTTTTCCATCTACCTTTAATGGAGAAAGATCTGATAGGTGAAGTACTTTAAGCTTTTGGTCTTCAGGTATTTTAGAAGTTACGCTGGTTAACGTATTTATTTTTTCATCTAAATAGGAGGTATACTCTTCAGCTCTTTTTTTACCTTCTTCTCCCAGAATATCTCCTGTAAGTTTTACACATTTCTTTAAACTGTCAAAATCTTTAAAGCTAACTTGAACAACTGGAATTTTTAAATCTGACATTTTGCTAATATTTTTATTTCCTGTAGGCATGAATAAAATATCTGGTTTAGTTTTAATAAGTTCTTCCATATTTATGTTACTTGCATCTACATTGAATGCAGTAACTGCGTTATTCATTTTAGGAGTTACTTTAAAAAGCCAGGGTTTTAACTGGGCATTAAGGGTGGTGGCCACTATTTTATCTCCGGATCCAAGCATTGTCACCACTGCATTGTGAGCTCCCCAGGCATCGGCAATACGAGAAATATTAGTAGGTACTTCTACCTTAGCTCCGCTTGAATCTGTAACTGTTATCTTGTCAGATTTAGTAGAAGTTTGAGTTTCGGATGTTTGTTTACTGCACCCAATCAATGAAAAAACTCCTAGTATAATAATAAATAATATTAAAGCTGATTTTTTCTTCATAGTGTAATCACTCCTAATTATGTATTAATTTTTAGCAGTAGTTAGTTGGTTAACAAAGGTATACATGCCTTTATAGGTTCACCTCGACTATTTACTGTACTGGTAATCTTTACATCAACTCCATAAGCTGACCTTAAATTTTCTTCAGTAACCACATCATCTACACTGCCCACAGTAAATATATTATTTTTCTGCATCAATGCTACTTTGCTGGAACAGAGAAAAGTATGATCAGGAAAATGTGTAGTCATGATAACTCCTAAGCCTTTTTTTACCAGAGAGTTGATCTGCTCAAGTACTCTGATTTGGTTACCAAAATCTAAATTAGAAGTAGGTTCATCCATAACGAGAATACTTGGCTGCTGGGTTAGCGCTCTTGCTATTAAAACCATTTGCCGTTCTCCTCCACTGATTTCTGTATAAATTTTATTCTTTAGGAATGATATTCCTAAAGTTTCTAGAGATTCTTCTGCAATAGCCATATCATTTTTTGAAGGTGATGCAAAAGCTCCTAAATGGGCAGTACGCCCCATTGTAATAACATCAAGTACAGAAAAAGGGAAGGGAGGGGTATGGGCTTGAGGTACATACCCAATAGCTTTAGCTAGTTTTTTTCTGGATAAGTTGTTGATATTTTCTCCATCTAAAATAATCTCTCCACCTTGTAATTTTAAAAAGCCCAAAATAGTTTTGAAAAGCGTAGTTTTACCTACACCGTTAGGTCCAAGCAAACATAGTGTTTCTCCAGATTTTACATTTACAGATATACCTTTAACTACAGCTCTAAATCCATAACCGCAAATTGCATTTTTAATTTCTAGATTCATACCCAACCTCTCCTTCCTTTCAACAATAGATAAATGAATATAGGAGCACCTATAATGGCTGTAAGTATCCCAAGGGGGATTTCCACAGTGAATGCACTGCGGGCTACATCGTCCACTAAAAGTAGAAAAGTACTTCCGATAAGTATAGAAGCAGGCAATAAAACCTTATAATTGGGTCCTACCAAGAGTCTGGCAATATGTGGAATAATAAGTCCTACCCAGCCTATCATCCCACTAACCGATACAGATGATGCTGTAAGCAAAGTTGAACAAATGATAACTATTATACGAATTTTACGGGTGTCTATTCCCATGGCCTGAGCTTCCTCTTCTCCAAAAGATAGAACATTGAGTTTCCATCTTAAAAGTAATATGGGAATGATTCCTAAAATTAATGGAATAATTAAAATCATTACATCTCTTGTACTTACAGAAGAAAGGCCTCCCATAAGCCAGAAAGTAATGGCCGGTAATTTGCTTTCCGGATCAGCTACATATTTAGTGATAGAAATAAAAGATGAAAACAAGGTTGAAATGACCATTCCTGTAAGTACAAGTACTAAAATGGCATTATTTCCTCTACCTATAATACTGGCGATTGTGTATGTGAGGATTACAGCTGCAAGTCCTACTAAAAAGGCAGAAAATTGTATACCTACAATGTTGAAAGACATTAAAATAGCAATAGCAGCTCCAAAACCTGCACCGGCAGAAGCACCTAAAATATCTGGGGAAACCATGGGATTCTTAAATAACCCTTGATATGTGGCACCTGCTGTGGCTAAGGCAGCTCCCACCATCATGGCAGCAATAATTCTAGGAATACGAACTTGAAACAAAACTGTTTCTACAGTTTGAGGCCAGGTTACAGGAAGATTAAAAAGCTTGCCTGTAAAAATATCAAATAATTGAGAAAGTGGAATGCCATATCTTCCAAGAGTAAGGGATAATATGAAAGCAATTACAGGCATTAAAACGAGAATAAGCATAACATTATTTTTTTTGATTTTTTCTTTTTCTGAGGAGTTAGATACATATAGTGCTATTCCTGTTTTTTGCTCCATTTCACTTGCACTTTTCATTTAGAGCACCTCCCTTTCATTAATTTAACTTTCTCAGTTATTAAATATAATGTTATTAATAGACTTCTAAAATCTTCTTTTCAGTTTC
Organism: Clostridium kluyveri DSM 555; assembly: GCF_000016505.1. Taxonomy (NCBI): domain Bacteria; kingdom Bacillati; phylum Bacillota; class Clostridia; order Eubacteriales; family Clostridiaceae; genus Clostridium; species Clostridium kluyveri. Next base: position 1,796,876 of record NC_009706.1, on the reverse strand, counting down.
TGGACCTTTATAACAAAAGGACAACTTATCATAATAAATACATTTTCCACGGCAGTGTATTTTGTTTTTACAATGACTAATGCATGTGTTCTTTAGTATTTCTTTTCTATAATTCTCGTATTTCTGCTGCCATATGGTTTCCATAGTATATTCTTTTAAATTGTATGAAGATCTTTGGTTATTCGCAAAGGAACAGGGTAGTACATTTAGTTCTTCATCAATGTAAACTGAAAAAAAACCACATTCACAGGAATCAATATAATCCACGTTAACATCTGTGTATTTCATTAAAACTGGTACAAAACAGGCATCAAAACCTATTCTGGCAGTACACATGCTCTTCTCTGCTAGTGCTGTAAATTCTTCAAGCTTCTCATCTATATTTAAACATTTATCCATAGAAGCTCTCCCTTTGGGCTTGTAAGTTAAAAATATTATACCGTTAATATTTTTAAGCAAATCATTATAGTTACCTTTTAGAATGTCTATAGCCTCATATATTGACGTATTGTCTAAGATAAAATGTATATTTGCCTTTATGCCTTCTTCTGTAAGAAGTTTTATTTTATCTAGTTTTAATTCATTGATTGCAGCAACTGATATTGCAGCGGCACCTACTTTGTCTTTAATATATTTGACTGTAGTTTTATCAAGATGAATTCCATTAGTTGTAAAATTTGCTATAATACCTTTTTTATTTGTTTTTTCAATTATTTCTATAAAAGATGGATGTTCTAAAGGTTCACCACCGCCTAGAGCAACCTGAAATACATTTCCCCACCTTCTACTATTTAGAGAGGACAAAACATAATCATATTCATCCAACAGCATAAAAGAATTATTTTCTGTGCTTCCCTTATAACAAAATTCACATCCTTTTGTACAATGATTGCTAATTGAAATATCCGCTAACTCAGGCCAGGGTGCATATTCTGGATTAGTATTAATGGAGCTTCCCCAGCGCATAGTTACTCCTGTTTCCGTATCTCCATAGAAGTTATAATTTTTACTATGCCTTCTTATTTTCATTTATCCCACCTCCAGTAAATATCATTTGATTTTGTCACATTTATCAGTATCCTTTTTTTTACAACTGCCACAAGCTATATTTTCGCAATTTTTTTCTATGGGAGGGGTATCATCTTTTATTACCTGAACAGATCCTAAACCTTTAAATTCACCAGAAAGTCTTCCATTTACAAAATATTCGCCATATATGTAGGACCATAATTCTTCATCACTTAAAGTTGAAAAGTCTACATCCTCTATAGGCTTATCAAATGAAATATCATACTTACAGTCTCTCTTTTTAATAAGTGCATATCTCTTAGAGTATACTTCTCTATCAAGTAATTCCACCTTTGTCCCAGTATTAATTAAATCTTCTCGTACTGCATTATAGATTCTGCTTCTTTTTGCAGTGTTAGTATAAAATTCAGGTTTTTTCTTTTTCATAAACTCAATAAAGTCTACATTCATTGTAATTATATAACTTACAGAACTACTGTTTGTTACATAATCAGTTCTTATTTTCATAATTTTTCACCTCTCCATTTTTTAAATGTTTACTAAAATGTTTTAATGCATTTTAGTATTAAAAGTTATATGATCTCTTAAAATAGCTACTTTAGTTATGTTTTGTGCTGTTTCGTATTATTATATTTTTTATTTTATTAAAAGTCAAGTTTTATAAGCAAATTTTTATTGATTTATCAAAATAATAGCTTGTAAATTATTAATATATAAATTATCATGCAATTTCTGATTGTAAAGCTGCTGCAGTATTTAAGAATTAACTATTATTTTTCATATTTTATTAAAAAATACACATAATATCTTAAGTACATTATATAACCGCAACTTTCAAACAATTGTAAAGAAGAGGTGACTATATTGAAATCTTCTATTGAAAATAACAATATAATAAAGGAATCTATATCGGCAAATTTAGGAGAAAATGTAAAAAAGGTGAATAGTTTTTTTTCTTATCCTGTAAATAAAGATTATTTAGTTAAAGATATCTGCATACAATGCTTAAATAGAAAAGCAACCATCCTATGTATGAATACAATTGTAGATAAAGAAAAAATAGAGAATCACATTATTCTACCACTAATGTATACCAAGTTGGAAGATTCACATGGGGACATTGGAACAATTTTAATGGAGAAGGTATTGACTGTAAATATTGTTTCAAAAGTAAATACATATGAAGATGTAATTAAAGGAATTCTAGATGGAGATACTGTGTTGTTCGTTAATGGATATAATGAGGTCCTAATGATTCATACCTCAAAGGTTCAACATAGAGGTGTGGAAAAGCCAACAGTTGAAAATACATTAAAGGGTCCACAGGAAGCATTTACTGAGTGGAATGAAGGTAACCGTTCCTTAATAAGAAAATCATTAAAAGATCCTGGGCTGATTACAGAAGCTATATCCTTTGGTAAAGATAATCATGATGAAGTATTCATCATGTACATAAAAAATATTGTAAGTGTTACTTTGCTTAAAGAGGTTAAGACAAGAATCAGTAAAATTATTGATAAAAATATAGAAAATGCATCTATTCTTCAGCAGTGCATAGAAGACAGACCTTATTCAATTTTGCCATCTACTTTTGAGACAGAACGACCGGACAGAGTTTCTTCTTTTTTAAAGGAAGGTCATATAGCACTTTTAATTGGATCTACACCTAATGTTGTTATTGTACCGGTAACCTTTTGGACTTTATTCCATACTTCTGAAGATACCTATCAGAGATGGATGTATGGAAATCTATTACGTGCCATAAGAATACTTGCATTTTTTATCTCTTTGTTTCTTCCAGGAGTATACATAGCACTGTCCACTTATCATGTAGACATGATTCCTACCGATTTAGTTATTGCCATTGCTTCCTCAAGGGAAAAATTGCCTCTTCCTGTAATATTTGAAATTCTATTAATGGAAATATCTTTTGAGCTTATGAGAGAAGCAGGAGTGAGAATGCCTTCGAGTATGGGATCTACTATTGGAATTGTTGGAGCTTTAATTTTAGGTCAGGCAGCGGTGGAAGCTACTATTGTTAGTCCTATATTAGTAATAATTGTAGCTCTTACGGGATTATCTTCTTTTGCTATTCCGGAAATGAATTTGAGCTTTTTAGTAAGAATAGGAAGATTCATATTCTTAATAGCCGGAGCTGTTGGTGGACTGTATGGAGTTGGATTATTGGCTACAGCTTTTCTCACTTATGCCTGTGCTTTTGAATCCTTTGGAATTCCATTTTTTTCACCAAAATCTCCACAAAAGCCGTCTTCTAAAGATTTTATCATGAGAAGGTTGGTATTTAAGCAAAATAAAAAAACTATTAATATAAATATACAGAATGTGTGGAAGCAAAAGTGAAGTAAGGTGGTGTACACTAAATGTTAGAAAATTCTGATGGTAAAATTGGTACCAGAGAATGTGTAGCTTTAATAATTATTATGCTTTTTGAAAAAATTACCAATAGCACATCCAGTGTTTTTTTTAAGGCTGGCCAAAATGCAGGGTGGATCATTCCTATATTTTCTGCAATAGCGTTAATTATACCTATATTAAGTATATTATGTCTTTTAAAGAGATATAAAAATAAAGGGCTTTTGGAAATAGTTTATTATTTAACTGGAAAGTATATTGGATTTCTAATAAGCTATATACTTTTAATAATGAATATAATAATTATTTCTTCAAATTTAGCTGATGATTGTGCTGTTATTAACACACTTTTTTTTCCTAACACTGATATATGTTATTTAATAATTACGTTGATAGGGTTTTGTTGTTTTATGGCTATATTAGGATTGAAAGCTCTTGCAAGAGCTTCATCTATGCTAATGCCATACATTATAGGGGTTTTTATTGTTCTTATTGTATTTGCCATGCCGCTTATAACCACTGAATTTTTGTTTCCCATTGCGGGAAAAGGTGTGAAACATATAATAATGGGGGGGATACGCAATAGTTTTATTTATCAGGTGATAATAATATTATCTGTTTGTTATCCTATGTTTAAAAGCTATAAAAACTTTAAAACTGCCAGTTTAACTGCATTAACAGTGTCCGCTATTATTTTGAGTATTTCCTTTGCATTCTTTCAAATGGCTTTTGATTATCCAGCTATTACAATTATAAGCTATCCTTTACATACCATTACAAGAATGCTTCGTTTAACTAGATTTATCACAAATTTGCAAGCTGTATTTTTACCATGGACTGTTGTGGTAATCGCTATCTATTATTCTACAGCTTTGTATTTGTCTTCTGCCATATTTACCCATACATTGAAATTGGGAAAAGTTGAGCCTTTGATTCTACCTGTAGCAGCACTTATAACTATAATAAGTATAATTCCTGAAAGTCCACGGGATTTTTCCAGGTTCTTTAATAATAGAGTTGTTCCTATAATAACTATTATCAGTATAGTAGTACCTTTATTGCTTTTAGTAATTTCACAGTGGAAAGGGGATTATAAAAAGTGCTGAAGAGAATAATGTGTTATTTAGTTATTTCTATTTTCATGGTATTTTTATGCAGTGGATGTCATAAAAATATTATTGAATTAGAGGAACAGGGATATGTATCTGCTATAGGTATTGATAAAGGAAAAAACAATAATCTCAGTATTACATATCAAATTGTTAATGTAAAGTATGGAGCTGGCCCTTCAAGCGGGGATGGGGGTTCACCTGACCAGGAAAAAAATGAAAACATTACTTTTGAATCACCGGATTTAATTGCTGCTAGAGATATGATAAATGTAGTTGTAGCAAGACGAATTACTCTAGCACATACCAGAGTTTTGATTGTAGGGGAAGATTTTGCAAGAAATCCAGAGTTTTTTCACATTTTGGAAGCAGCAATTAGAGATAAAGAATTTAGAAGAACTATGAATATATTTATATGTCGTGAAAAAGCATCTGAATTTTTAAATAGAAATAATCCAAGGTTAGAAGATAGAACAAGTAAATATTTTGATTTTGTTATAAACAGGTGGAGGGATACAGAATTTATAACCATATCCGATTTAAATAGATTTTTACAGAGAACAGAAGAAAATACAAGTTTATTTTTAGGAGTCTATACATCCACAAAAAGATATTCTTCCAAGGATTATGGAAATGAAGCCGATTATCTTCCAGGGCAAATGAATTTTAAAGGAGGCAATCCTACTCAAGTAATAGGCTCTGCAGTATTTAAGAGGGGAAGAATGATAGGAAGTCTTACAGGTGATGAAAATAGATTTGTAGCACTTTTAAGACCTAAAAATGAAGTAGAAAGTATGCTTTTTACCTTTGAAGATCCAATTGATAAAAAATATAAAATATCTGCAAGGTTAATAAAAGGTGGAAAAAATAAAATTAAAATTGATACTAGTTCATATAGGCCAAGGATCAATGTAGTTGTGCCTGTAGAAATAGAAATTTTAGCTATACCAAGCTTTGTAAAATATGTTGGAGTTAAAGATAAGGAACATATACTAAAAGATGCAATAAAGAATCAGCTTGAAGAAAAAGCAAATAAATTAGTAAAAAAGACACAAGAAGATTTTAGAGGAGAACCCTTTTTGTGGGGATTGGAGGTTAGGAAAAAATTTTGGACTTTTGAAGAATACCAGAAGTATAACTGGATGGATAAATATACTAAAGCACAAATTTCTGTAAATTTTGATGTAAAAATAGGGAGTTTTGGAAAACAGCTTAATCCACCGAAAGATATACAGGGGGATTAAAGCAATAAACATACAAAAGTAATACTTATATTTATCTGAAGGCCACTATCTGAATTTAAGAATGGCTTAATCATCAAGTAGACAGAGCAGTTAAAATGTGAAGTAATGATGTAAATATAGAGGAGAATTGTTATGAAATGGATAATAGTACTAGTATATATTCTTATTTGTTTCTATACAGTTAAAATAGGTATAGGAGTTTGGAAAGAGGGAAAAAAATTTGCCAGTATTAATATAATGATACTGGCACTTATTATACTGTTTCTATCTATATGGATAGAAATTAACAATAGATTATAAGAATATAATGCTGCTTATTTAAAGCAGTATTAAGTGGTATCATGCAAGTAAGTAATGAGTTTATTTTAGGTAATACTAAGATTGTTGGCTAGGAAAATAATTGTTCATTGTAAAATCTGATTAATAATATCTTGAGATACTACTCCTTCTCCTCCCAGAATATCAATCTGATTGGTATTTGCTGTTTTTGATTTAATATAATTTTTTATATCACTAGAATTATTTTTATCAAGTAATACAACTGGTGCATTTTCTTCGCCGGCTGTAGCAGAACCACAGAGAGCATCTGCAAATTCACTTCCTGAGGCAAGATAAATATTGGATAAATTGTATTTATCATCAAATTTATTTAATATGGCAAGATTGGTAGCATATCTATCTGGGCCTGATATCCTTTCGGCTCCTAAATTTTTCACTATGCTGTCATTTACAACTCCAATTCCACCAATTATGTATGGTGTACTTTTATGGTCCTTTATATATTGCAAGGCACCATCACTTAACTGGCTGCCATCTGTCAAAAGTATAGGACTTTCTGACAAGGCTGCATAAGATGATATAGATATGCCATCTGCAAATCCTTTTCCAGAAACTATAAATACCTGTCCAGGGCTACTTATTTGTTTTGCAACTGCAAGTGAAGTAGCATATCTGTCTGAACCGGATATTCTCTCTGTATTTATTCCCATAGTTTTTAAGACATTTTCTACTGAACTTGATATAACTCCAGTACCTCCAATTATATATACTTTCTTCACCTTCAATCTTGAAAGTTCTGCTTCTGTATTTTTATCAAGTGAGTTATTTGAAGTCAGCAGTATAGGTGCATTTATCTGTTTTGCAAAAGGCGCTGCGCTAATTGCATCAGCAAAAGTTTCCCCGGAAACTAATACCGCTGAATCTGCATTAGTCCATTTACTCTGTGATATTTTTACTGAAGTTTCATATCTATTTGAGCCGCCTAATCTTACTTGCTTAAAATTTTGTTTATTTATAGTGTAAGTATCAATGGCTTCCATGGTATCAGTTCTGTAAGTTGTGATTGTAAAGCTGTTATTTTTTATGCTTACATCTGAAAATGTTGGAACATGATCCTGTTCTTTTTTAGCTTCATAATAGTTATTCACATCAGGTTGCTGCAGCTCATAATATTTACTACCGCTGGCTGAGTTTGTGGATATATATAGAACTCCTTTTGGATTTGTAACTTTACCATCTTTTGCATCTTCGACATTAACTGCTTCTCCTGCTGACATTTGATAACTCCTTGTATAACTGTGATCATGTCCGGCCAAAACTACATCTATGCCGAGATCCTCAAAGACTTCTGGATGGGTAACTCTTCTTGCAGCTATATCTTCATCTGTCTCATGGTTTGCTGAGCTGTAAATGGAATGGTGCATTGCTGCTATCTTCCATTTTACATTTGGATTTGCATCTATTGCTTCCTGCATAAATGCCTTATGATCCTGGGCGTTTATATCATTGCTGTTAAGCATCATAAACAGTGTGTTTCCATACACATAATAGTAGTCATTGCCTGTGGTGCCGCTGCTTTTATCTGATTCATACCCGTTATCAGTAAAAATGCCATATTTGTCAGACATATTCGGAGGGTTAAAGTGGGTAATATGACCTGATCCATAGCTTTCATGGTTCCCTGGAATTGCGGCAACAGGCATATTTTTTAGATGATCTGGTTTAAAAAACTCATCATATTCCAATTCATTGCTTTGTTCATTAAGTTCTGAGCCGTTGTTTACTTGGTCACCTACAGACATTATAAAACTAAAATTAGAAAACTTATTTGTAGCTTTGTTCAATGTATCTAACCATCCTGCACCATCTTTAGCTAAATCACCGCCAGCACCAATTTGTGGATCTCCTGCAAGTAAAAAGTTGAATCCATTTGATAGATCCGGAGTAGTGTAGCTGTTAACCTGGCTCTAATTAGTTCCGTCACCTACACGATATACATATTCTACGCCCTGTTTTAATCCTGTTACTGTGACCTTATTAGAAGTATATCTATCATTTCCATTAGATTTTTCTCCATTGAATGTTTGAGCTTTATCTACAGGAAATTCGCTTCCACTCATATCAGACTTTAAAGCAACCTGTACCTGTGTCTCTGAAGTACTTTTGGAATACCATGTGAAATTTAATTGAGATTGATCCTTTCCAGGTGCAAAGGTTACATCTTTAATAGTATCATCTGCAGAGGCTGTTGTTTTATCTATACTGATACTTTGGGTTGTTGTAGTTTCAGCACTAACAGGTATGGGTATTATCAGACTTGAAAGTATAAACGAAAAGCATAGAAAAAATAATGCTATTTTTTCTGCATACTGTTTCATAAAATTTCCTCCTTAAAATAATTTTCATTTACAGCTACTATATATCTTAATGATATTTATGTATTTTATCTGTCTTACTCGTGTAAAATTTATGTAAAATAACAATAACATTCTATATTTAACTTAAACTTTACAGAACCTTTATCAGTACATTCCATTAACATTGTATATTTTAAAATATATAATATAATTTTTAAAATAACATCTAAGTTAAAGCTATATGGAGGAATATTCATGATTAGATATTCAAAGATATTTCAAGTATCAATTTTTTTAATAGTGGTATTATTATTTGGTATTTTTTTGTACTATTTTAATGTAAGTAATCCTGTAACATATAATAAGCAAAATGGCAAATCTTATATAAGGTATGAAAAAGCAGAAGTATTATCCGTAAAAAACAATTCTTTAACACAATTTAAACAATCTAAAAATATATATTTTGGTACTCAGGAGGCTCAAATCAAAATTCTTTCAGGAGAACATAAAGATGAGGTTAAAAAAGTAACAAATTATTTAAGTGACACTCATAATGTATATCTAAGACCTAACATGAAAATAATAGTAGATATTTCTACAGCTAATGGTGGCAAATATGGTGTGACAGTATATAACTATTACAGAGCTAATACTCAATATATATTTATATTTGTTTTTTTTGCTGCCATTTGTATAATAGGCGGAAAAAAGGGAGTTAGATCTGTATTAGGTCTTGTATTTACATTAACCTGTATTATATTTTTATTTGTACCCATGTTATATAGGGGCTATTCTCCAATTTTAGCCTCGATTATAGTAATAATTATAACAACCTGTGTTACACTATTTTTATTAAATAGCTGGAGTGCAAAGACTTTATCAGCTATATTAGGTACCATATCTGGCGTTATAATTGCAGGGATAATTGAACTTATATTTGGCCACTTTGCCCATTTGACAGGTCTTAATTTAACTGGAGTTGAAAGTCTCAATATGATTTCTAATGTATCTGGTATGAAAGTATATCAATTGTTAACTGCAGGAATTTTAATAGCATCTGTAGGAGCTGTAATGGACCTTAGTATATCAATAGCTTCTTCTATACAGGAAATATATACATCTAATCCTAATGTAAATAAAAAAGAGTTATTTAAGTCAGGAATGAATGTAGGAAAAGATATGATGGGCACTATGGCCAATACTTTAATTTTAGCTTTTACAGGGGCATCACTTACTATGCTCATAATAATTTATTCTTATAATGTAAGTTATAATCAACTTATTAACATGGATATGGTAAGTTTAGAAATAATCCAGGGATTAACTGGTAGTATGGCAATAATCTTCACAGTTCCCATAGTTTCATTTATTTCAGCAGAAATTATTACAAGATTTTTAGGTGAAATAAACGAGAAAGATAAATTGTAAACTTATATTTTTATTGGGTTTACAATAGCAGAATATTATATTAATATATATTTATTACATATATTAAGGAGAGTTTGAATAATGAAAGAATTTATAAAGTATTTAGAGAAAAATATTCTTAAGGAAGAAGATATAGGTTTTAAAGAAGCTATGAAATTGTCAAAGTGTGAAGAGGTAGGGGATATAAAACAGTTATGCCATAGTGCAGATAATATACGGGATTTTTTTTGCGGTGTGGAAGTAGATCTATGTACTATAATGAATGCAAAGTCAGGACGTTGTACTGAAGATTGCAAGTTCTGTGCCCAGTCTGGACATTATAAAACCAATGTAGAAAATTATGAACTGGTCTCGAAAGAAGAAGCTTTAAAATTGGCAAGGGAAAATGAAAATGAAGGAGTAAATAGATTTTCTCTGGTTACAAGTGGTAAGGGAATTCGTGGAAAAGATTTTGAAAAGGTATTGGATATATATAAAGAACTAAATAAAGAGAATAGAATAGATCTGTGTGCTTCACTTGGTATATTGGAATATGAAGATTTGATTAGATTGAAACAATGCGGGGTAACAATGTATCATCATAACTTAGAAACCAGCAGAGAATATTATAAGGAAATATGTACAACCCATAGCTACGATGAAAGAATAGATACTATAAATGCAGTGAAAAAAGCAGGGCTTCAGGTATGCTCCGGGGGAATTATTGGACTTGGGGAGAGTTTTGAAGATAGAGTTAGATTAGCTTTTCAGCTTAAGGAGCTTGAGGCCAAATCCATTCCCATAAATGTATTGAATCCAGTTAAAGGAACACCACTAGAAAGTGCTCCTAAGTTAAGTCAAAATGAAATATTGAAGACCATAGCAATTTTTAGATTCGTAAATTCTAAAGCTTTTATAAGACTTGCAGGAGGAAGAAATCTTATAGATGGTTTTGGAGAAAATTGTTTTTATGCAGGAGCCAATGCTACAATCACAGGAAACTATCTAACCACATCGGGAAATAAGATATGTGATGATAAGAAGATGATAAATAAATTGAAATTGAAGATCAGAAAAAATGTGCATAAGGAAAAAAAGATGTTCTAATAGGTGTGAAAATATTAAAGTATTTATAAAATGAATCGAATAAAGCTACTAAATAAGATATTTTTGGAGGCATAACAAGCATGGAAAAAATACTTGAATCATTTTTAGAAGTTGTACCTGTATTAAAAGATATTTTGCAGGAGGATCTATTAGTAGCTGTAGCAGATACTAATGAATTTTTGTATTATCGCAGGGGAGATACTCTTGATCTCCATATTAAAATCGGACAGAAGTTGTCTGTGGATGAGCCATTATATAAAACAATTCATGATGGTAAAATATACGTTGTCACGGTAGCAGAAGAAGTATATGGAGTACCATTTAAGTCTGTTTCATATCCAATTAAAAATTCGCAAGGAAAAGTTATTGGTGGGGTTGGCATAGGCAAGAGTTTAACTGGCCACTTAAAAGTGGAACAGGCAACGGAAAGTATGTTTAGTTCATTACAACAGACAAATGCAAGTATAGAGGAAATTGCGGTTAATTCACAAAAGCTTTTATGTTCAATGAATAATATTGTAGACTCTGCTGAATCCACAGGAGAAAAGATAAAAGAGACAGATGGAATACTGAATATTATCACAGGCATATCTTCTCAGTCCAACTTGCTGGCTTTAAATGCAGCTATTGAAGCTGCAAGAGCAGGAGAGGCGGGAAGAGGTTTTTCAGTTGTTGCAGATGAAATGCGAAAGCTTTCCCAAATAAGTGGGGAATCGGCAAAGAAAATATCACAACTACTTTTAGAAATGAGAGGAGCTATAGATGAAGTCATTAAAGAAATAAACAGTACAAAACTTATGGCTGAATCACAGGCTGCATCCACAGAAGAAATAACTTCCACATTAGAGGGAATTACTTCTAATTCAGAAGTATTAGTGAATATGACTAAAAATGTATAAAATTTTTATTCCGGTGCTGGAATTAGCTAATACTCCCATCTTTTTCAAGGTGGGAGATAAGCATTTCTCTATAGCAAACTCTATCTAAACCTCTGAATTACTTGATTATTATAATAATACTATGTCATATGTGTAGAGGAACATATGACATCTCTCTTGAAAGGCATAATATTTTATTATATTATATTATAGAGATACGAGGGCAAAAGGAGGAGATTTATGCCAAGGAGAGAAAAGAATTTATCTCAAAGTGTTGCAGAGGATATATTTTCAATGATTACTATAGATAAGAAATTTTCGGTGGGAGATAAACTTCCAAATGAAAATGAACTCTCTGTCCTTATGCAGGTAAGCAGGACTACGTTAAGGGAAGCTATTCGTATTTTGGTTGCCCGTAATGTTCTTGAAATTAGAAGGGGAAAAGGCACATTTGTAGTAAATCAGGAAGGTTTCCATGAAAACTTTGGCCTGGAAGAACTTTCTACAATAAAGTTAAATGCCAGAGATTTATATGAAATGAGATTGATTTTTGAACCAGAAACCGCTTATTATGCTGCAAAGAGGGCCACAGATAAGGAGATAAAAAGAATAATTCACTATGGTAGACTAGAAGAACAGAAAATTTTAAATAAAGAAGACAGAACTGAAACTGAAAGGGCTTTTCATAAATCCATTGCAAAGGCCACCCATAATGAATTTATGAATAGGCTTATGCCTATACTTTATAAATCCATTGATAAGGGTGTTATGTTGTCAGATGATAATGAAGTTGTAATACAAGATACATTAAATGATCACCGTATGATAATGGAATTTTTATCTAAAAGAGATGCAGAGGGGGCAAAAACTGCAATGAAGCTTCATATTATACGTGCAATGAGAGGCATGGATATATATGAAGAGTAAAATAGTGTTAATTTTTATAATTATAAAAATTAACACTTATTTTTTCAAAATATATAATGTATAGTTGACAACAGACATCACACAACTTACAATAAAAACATATAGTTTAATAATATTGTACTAGGGAGGTTATTTTAGTGAGAAGTGATGTAATAACGAAAGGAACTAAAAGTGCACCACAGCGTGCCCTGCTTAATGCGTTAGGTTTGACAAAAGAAGAAATAGAAAGACCGCTTGTAGGTATTGTAAGTTCAAAAAACGACATAGTACCGGGTCATATGAATTTAGATAAAATAGTGGAGGCCGTAAAGACAGGAGTATCAATGGCTGGGGGTACTCCAATTGTTTTTCCTGCCATTGCTGTCTGTGATGGAATTGCCATGGGACACCAGGGCATGAAATATTCTCTTGTTACAAGAGATTTAATTGCAGATTCCACAGAAGCTATGGCCATGGCTCATGCTTTTGATGCGCTGGTAATGGTACCTAACTGTGATAAAAATGTACCAGGACTTTTAATGGCTGCAGCGAGACTTAACATTCCAACTATTTTTGTAAGTGGAGGCCCTATGCTTGCAGGAAAGGTAGATGGATGTAAAGTAAGTTTTAGCAGCATATCTGAGGCAGTAGGTGCTTTCAACGGAGGTAAAATAACTGAAGAAAAATTAGAAGAGTTTGAAAGTAAGGTATGTCCTACTTGCGGCTCCTGTTCAGGCATGTATACTGCAAATAGTATGAACTGTTTAACAGAGGTTCTTGGAATGGCACTTGGAGGTAATGGTACAATACCTGCTGTTTATTCTGACAGAATAAAACTTGCAAAACATGCTGGCATGAAAATAATGGAGCTGCTTGAAAGAAATATAAGACCTAGAGATGTTATGACAGAGGCTGCTTTTAAGAATGCTCTAACTATGGATATGGCTCTTGGATGTAGTACAAACAGTATGCTTCATTTACCAGCTATTGCACATGAAGCTGGTATTGAATTAAATGTGGATATGGCAAATGAAATCAGTGCAAAAACGCCTAATCTTTGCCACTTAGCACCAGCAGGACATAATTATGTGGAAGAGTTAAATGAAGCAGGTGGAATTTACGCTGTTATGAATGAAATTAATAAATTGAATTTATTAAGTACAGATTTGATTACATGTACGGGAAAAACTGTGGCAGAAAATATTAAAGGTTGTATAAATAAAAATAAAGAGGTAATAAGACCTGTTGAAAACCCTTACAGCACAACTGGCGGAATTGCAATTCTTAAAGGCAATTTAGCTCCAGATTCCTGTGTTGTAAAGCGTTCTGCAGTGGCACCTGAAATGTTAAAGCATGAAGGACCTGCAAGGGTTTTTGACTGTGAGGAGGATGCTCTAAATGCTATAAACACAGGGAAAATTGTAGCTGGCGATGTAGTTATTATAAGATATGAAGGACCTAAAGGTGGACCTGGCATGAGAGAAATGCTTAACCCAACTTCTGCAATTATGGGACGAGGTCTTGGGGGAAGTGTGGCATTAATAACAGATGGACGTTTTAGTGGTGCTACAAGAGGTGCTGCAATTGGTCATGTTTCTCCTGAAGCGGCAGTAGGAGGTAATATTGCACTGGTTGAAGAGGGAGATATAATAAAGATAGATATAGAGGCAAATTCTATTGATTTTGAAATCAGTGAGGAAGAATTGGAGAGAAGAAGATCAAATTGGAAACCTAGACAACCTAAGATTACCACAGGCTACCTTGCAAGATATGCATCAATGGTAACTTCAGGAAACAGAGGGGCTATTCTAGAAATTCCCAAATTCTAGTTTTTTAATTTGTATTTAAAGACTGTAAATAGCCATATTGAAGCTTCTCGGAAGGGGAGAGTAATTAAGGTTCGGATGGAGTTTTCTTATAAGGAATCCTTTTCTCCATCTGAATTGTTTATTAAAAATATAAAGGTAGTGCTTAAATGACAGATAAAGAGATATTAAACACCATGAAAGAAAAGAGTATTATCAGCATAAATGGTATATAGGGGATATTAGAAAAAATTTTAATGCTTATTTAGTTGAATTATGATATAATCCTTCCATAATGACAAAAATACAGTAGAGGATGGGTATAATTTGATTAATGTAAATAATGTTAGTTTAAGATATAAGGGGAGAAAGCTTTTTGAAGATGTAAATTTAAAGTTTACCCAGGGTAATTGCTATGGAATTATAGGGGCAAATGGTGCAGGAAAGACCACATTTTTAAAAATATTATCAGGAGAAATAGAACCCAGTACAGGAGAAGTAAGTATTTCAAAGCATATAAGAATGTCTGTACTAAAACAGGATCATTTTCAATATGATGAATATGAGATTTTAGAAACAGTAATTATGGGTAATTTAAGGCTTTATGAAATAATGAAAGAAAAGGATGCCCTTTATGATAAACCTGATTTTACAGATGAAGATGGCATAAAGGCATCTGAATTGGAAGGCGAATTTGCAGAATTAAACGGATGGGAAGCAGAATCTGAAGCTTCTTCACTGCTTCAAGGCCTTGGGATAGATATAAATCTTCACAATAAAAAGATGTCTGAACTTACAGGAGCCCAAAAGGTAAAAGTACTTCTGGCACAGGCGCTTTTTGGAAATCCCGGTATACTTATCTTAGACGAACCTACTAACCATTTAGATGTTAAATCTATAAAATGGTTAGAAGAGTTTATTATTAATTTTGAAGGTACTGTCATAGTTGTATCCCATGATAGATATTTTCTAAATAAAGTGTGTACATATATGGCGGATGTGGATTATGGAAAGATAAAAATATATGCTGGAAACTATGATTTTTGGTACCAGTCAAGCCAGCTTGCACTTAAGATGGCAAAGGAACAAAACAGAAAAAAAGAAGAAAAGATTAAAGATCTGCAAAGATTTATAGAGCGTTTCAGTGCCAATGCCTCAAAATCAAATCAGGCTACATCCCGTAAGAAGTTGCTGGATAAAATAACTTTAGAGGATATCAAGCCCTCCAGCAGAAAATATCCCTTTATGGGTTTTAAGCCTGAAAGAGAAGTGGGAAATGATATATTAATAGTTGATGGAATTACAAAAATTATAGATGGAAAAAAAGTATTGGATAATGTTAGTTTTACAGTATCAAAGGGTGATAAAATTGCTTTTATATCAGAAAATGAAATTCAAGAAACTACATTGTTTAAAATTCTTATGGGAGAAATGGAACCAGATAGTGGAAGGTATAAATGGGGAGTTACTATCTCCAGGTCATATTTTCCAAAGGATAATTCAGAGTACTTTAATGAACAGGAATTAAATTTAGTGGATTGGCTGAGACAATTTTCAGAGGAAAAATCTGAAAGCTATATTAGAGGATTTCTTGGTAAAATTTTATTTTCCGGGGAAGAGGCATTAAAGCAGGTGAATATTCTCTCGGGAGGGGAAAAAGTACGATGCATGCTGGCAAAGATGATGATGGAAAATGCCAATGTGCTTATTTTGGATCAGCCCACCAATCATCTGGATCTAGAATCCATTACTGCATTAAACAACGGACTTTTAGATTATAAGAGTATCATTTTATTTTCATCCTATGATCATGAATTTATCCAGACTATAGCAAATAGGATTATACAGCTTACTGATAATGGATTTATAGATAAAAGGTTAACCTATGATGAATATTTAGAGAGTATTCAAGGTTAGTAGATGGTCTGTTTCAAAATGAGTTTTTACATTTTGAAACAGGCCTTTATAATAAATTATTTGAAATTGAGGGATTGAGTATGAAAGAATATGTTATTAAAGAAGTATCATTAAATGAATTAGAAGAGTGTGCAGAAGTTATAAGACAAGGATTTGGGACAGTGGCAAAAGATTTTGGATTAACTATTGAAAATTGCGCCACTAATGGCGCTTTTATCAAAATGAGTAGATTGGTTTCTGATAAAAACAGAGGCAATTTCATGTATTCAATAAATGTTGATGATAAAATTGTTGGATTTATGCAGTTAGAAAAGAAGAGTGAAGAAAAATATGAATTAGAAAAAATTACTGTCCTGCCGGAATATAGACGTTATGGATATGGAGAAAAATTGTTAGTGTTTGCAAAAATTAAGGTTAAGAGGTTAAATGGAAAAATTATAAGTATTGGTATTATTGAGGAAAATACTATTTTAAAACAATGGTATCAGAAAAATGGTTTTATACATAAAGGTACTAAAAAATTTGATTTTTTACCATTTACAGTTGGCTTTATGGAAATGATAATTGAGTAAAATAAAAGTAATTTCAAGATTTTATTATCGTCAAGTTTTGGTTTTCTGCCGAGTGATATTGCTGCAGCGAGACCTTCTTTTGTTTTTTTTTGCTTATTAAGTTTCTTTCAAATTGATTTAATTTATACTAACTTTCTTTTTGGATAGTATATTACAAAAAAGTGCATAATTGATAAATCAAAAATTACTGTTATAATAGTAGCATGAGTTAGCTGAAATCGGTAACAAGTCAATGATGGCACCAAGTAGAACTCAATGTAATGTGGTACACCAGGAAACAAGGGAAATGACTACAAAAGAAGCAGAAGGATTAGTACAGGATTTTATAAATGCTGCCTGTAGAGTTAAAGCAGCGGGTATTGATGGGGTTGAAATACACGGTGCTCATGGATATTTGATCAATCAATTTTTAAGTCCTTATGCTGTATTTGTGGCAGAAGGCTCAAGTCCTATAATTCCTGAGTCCATAAATGGTATTCATGGAAAAAATGTATTTACTATTGTGGATGTATTATCAGGGAAAACAGAAATTTATAATAAAAAAGCAGCAGTAATAGGTTCTGGAATGACAGGTCTTGAAACTGCAGAATTTTTGGCATCAAAGAATAATGATGTAACTGTATTTGAGATGGAAAGCTATTGGAGGATAAAATTTTAAATTATATTCAAGGAGGAAAGTAATATGATGAATTTTAGAAATTTGTTTGAGCCCATTACTATAAATGGTCTTATTTTAAAAAATCGTCTTGTAATGCCGGCAATGCATCACGGTTATACTCCTGATGGATTTGCTACCGCCAGATTTAATGAATATTATTGGAAGCGTGCAGAGGGTGGTGCAGGGTTAATTATTGTAGGGGGATGCGTTATTGACAATTACCGGGGATATTCCGATATCATGAGCCTTGAAAGTGATGATTATATTTTGGGATACAAGGAGTTTACAGATGGTATGCATAAACGTGGTGCTAAAGTAGCAGTGCAGCTTATGCATACCGGCAGATATGGGAGAACCAAATATATTACCGGAGATGATGCTGCACTTGCTCCTTCAGCTGTTTATTCTCGTTACACAGGTGAAACACCAAGAGCTATGACAAAGGATGAAATCACACTGGTTATAAAACACTGGGCTGATGCTGGACTGCGGGCGAAAAAAGCAGGTTTTGATGCAGTGGAAATCGTAGGTTCTGCAGGCTACTTGATTAGCCAGTTTTTATCACCTGTTACTAATTTGCGTGAAGATGAATATGGGGGAAGTTTTGAAAATCGCTGTCGTTTTCCACTGGAAGTACTATCAGCTCTGCGCATAGCAGTGGGAGATGATTATCCTATCTTTATGCGTGTTTCTGGAAATGATTTCATTAAGGGCGGCAATACAAATGAAGACTGTGTGGCCTTTTGTAAAATGTTAGATAAGGCTGGCATTGACATGATAAATGTAACCGGAGGCTGGCATGAAACCACCATTCCTCAATTGCCAGGAGATGTTCCACAAGGAGGCTATGCGTACCTGGCACAGGGGGTAAAAGATGCAGTTAGTGTTCCTGTTATGGCTTCAAATCGATTTAATAACCCTGTTGTGGCAGAGCGTACTCTAGCTTTATGTCAGGCAGATTTGATCGGTGTGGGACGTACGCTTATAGCTGACCCGGATTGGCCAATTAAAGTAAAAGAAGGTAGAGTAGATGAGATTCGCCGCTGTACCGCATGTAATCAGGGCTGCCTTGGGCGTTTGTTTTTTGACAAACCTGTGGAATGTCTTGTAAATGGATATGCCGGCAGAGAATTCCTTCTTCAGGATACCAAACCTAAGCCGTCTAAAAATATTCTGGTTATAGGTGCAGGTCCTGCTGGCTGTGAACTTGCAATAAGAGCAGCAGAAAGAGGTCATAAAGTTACTGTTTGGGAAATGAAGGATACTATTGGGGGGCAATTACATCTGGCAAGCACTCCTCCATCAAAAGGGGAATTTCAAAATTTGGTGCATTATTTTAACGCTATGTTGAAGAAAATAGGTGTAAAGGTGGTGCTTAACAAGGAAGCTACTATTGAAGAAATTGAGAAAGGAAATTTTCATGAGGTAATAGTGGCAACTGGAAGTATTCCTTCTTCCATTAGTTTACCTGGAGATGGCAATATTCCTATAGTTACCTCTTCTGACATTCTTGAAGGTAAAGATATGGCTGGTCGTAATATAGTAGTGGTTGGCGGCAGTTCTGTTGGCTGTGAAACAGCAGCGTATTTGGCTCATGAAGCCGCTCTCTCTGAGGAACAACTTTATTTTATGGAATCTCAAAAATCTGAAAGTAGTGAGAAAATAAAGATGATGTTAAATACATCCCGTCGTAATATAGCTATTGTAGATATTGCAAAAATTGGTACTGGATTTGATCCTGGCTGCGGCTGGCCTGTAATAAAAGACCTTAAACGGCTGGGCGTAAAACAATATTCTTTCTCTAAAATAGCAGAAGTGACCAATAAGGAAGTTTTTATAGAATCTACTAATCCAAAAAGTAAAGAAGTGATTAAGGCGGAACTTCCCTGTGACACAATTGTACTAGCAGTGGGTTCAAAGCCTAATACATCTCTGTTTGATACACTTTCAGCTAGAAACATTTCTGTACGTAATATAGGAGATTCTGGGGGCATTGGCAATGTTCTCACTGCAATTCGTCAGGCATGCGACTTAGCTATGGAGTTTTAATCCGAACGCTTGCTAATACTAACATCTTCTTCAAAGTGGGAGATAAGCACTGCAATGCGTCTGGATAAGTTCTTCTGAAGTTCAGGTGGAGTTTTCTATAGAAAACTCCACCTGAACCTACAAGGAGCCTTTTTGGTACCAGATATAATTCTGATTTGCTATCTGGTGTCTCCAATATTTTCAACGAATAGTTGCAGAGCCAGTATAAGCATATTGCAAAGGTCATAGAACAACTTTCATGAGAAATTTATATAAAATTACTTGAGGACAAAGGTTATTTATCCAATGTACTGAGTGTTGTTAATATCACTAATGTAAAAATTTCCATTTTCATATACTATTTTTGTTATGCTTGCATTTTCTATATTTGTTACTTCATTTAAGCGATGCTTTGCAAATATAAAAATTAATGTTTTAATTGTAAAAGCATGTGTCACAATTAAAATATCTCCTCCACCACCTGGTGAAATTGTATCTGCCATGGTTTTAAAAATAGATTTCAATCTGGTTTCAATTGTATAAAAATCTTCTGCCCATGCAATAGTGTCAGAGCGAACAACCACTTTAGAAATCTGTGGTAAATTATAATTAAGTTATGCTATACTAACATCAGGTATTTCTTGAAGTATAATATTCAAAAAGTTTTTGTTAGATTCTCCTTATAGACTTCCAAATCCCCATTCTCTTAATCGTTTGTCACGATATAATTTAATCTGCTTATTTCCGCTCTCATTAAGAATAATCTCAGCTGTTTCAACTGCTCGTCCACTATCGCTAGAATAGGCCGCCACAAAATCTATGTCTTTTAGGCCTTTCCCTAAAAGTCTTGCTATTTTAATCCCTCTTGGGGTTAATGGCGTATCAGACCATCCCTGTACTTTGTTCAATATATTATACATAGTTTCACCATGTCTAGTTACATAAAATGTTATTTTTCTATCCATAAATATTCTCCTCACTTACAACTTAACAAAAGATAAACTATTTTTACTTGCAGATTAATATATAAAAATAGGTTAATTAGAATTTACAATTTTATATATATTATAACAGTATTAGATGGATTTATCTTTAATCTCTTTTTTGCTTAAAGTATAATTGTCTTTATCTATATTAGTATAATATAGGTATTTGAAGTGATTTAGAGATATTTTAAGTTTGTTAGTTTTGTTATATATAAATTTGAGTATATTCAAAATTAGGTAAGATCATCTAATATCGTCAATTTTAGCCTAAAATAAAGTTTTTGTGTATATTAAATTGGACGAAATAATTCTAACATATAGGCATTGATATAGGATAATATCATCATTACTGATATAGCAGTAAAATAAATGTAGATATAAAATATAAATTGTGATAATACAGAATATTAAGATATGTATAAATTGTTGCATTTTTTTAATGTAATCTTATTAGATTTAGAAAAGGGGTATTTTTTATGAATAATGATATTTAGAGGGAGTAGTATTTCATTAAGTGAGTATAACAGGTATAAATTTTTTGGAGGTAATAATATGACTGAACTTGAAAATTTTATTTTGGAAGGTAATATCAAAACGTTACTCTTTAAGTTTTCTCTTCCTGCCATAAGTGTATTTTTAGCTAATGTATTATATAATCTTATTGATGCAATTTTTATAGGTAATCAGGCTAATGGTAGCTTAGGAATTGCAGCATTAACTATAGTCTTTCCTATTCAACAAATAATACTGGCTCTTTCTCAAATGATCGGAGTTGGAATTGCTTCTATAATTTCCAGAAGTCTTGGAGCCGGAAATAAACTAAGAGCAGAAAAGGCTGTGGGTACTGCATTAACATCCTCTGTTCTATTAGGAATTTTAATTATGGTTATAGGACTGGCTTTCATCAGACCTATATTGTATATTTTTGGTTCCTTGGAAACTATACTACCCTATGCTGTAACATTCTTTAAAATTACTTTATATTGCAGTGTTTTTTTCGTTTTTAGTATTGTTTCCAATAGCATCATACAATCAGAAGGACATGCTAATATTGCTATGATAAGCATGATAATAGGACCTGTAATTAATATTCCGTTAGATTACATATTAGTTACAAGACTTAAATATGGGATAAAAGGAGCTGCCATTGCTACAGACATTTCCCAAATAATATGTTTCATATTTTTATTGGTATACATCTGTTTTAATAGTAAAATTTTAGGAGTAAAAGTTAAAAATTTAGTAATTAATATAAAGTTATTAAAGGAAGCCATTTCCTTAGGAGTATCCACGTTTATGACTCAACTGGCTTATGGAATTGTAGCCATAGTATTAAATAATTCAATAAGAATTTATGGAGGATCTGACTTATATATTTCTGCAATTGGTATATATAATCGTATATTCGGGTTTATTACCGTTTCTATGTATGGAATTAGACAAGCTCTTCAGCCTATTATAGGATTTAATTATGGTGCTAAAAAATTCAATAGAGTAAAACAAAGCTTAAAGCTTGGAATTTTAACATCAGTTGTAATTTCATTGGGATTTTTAGTTATAATTATTAGTTTTACAAATAAAATAGCGGGTGTTTTTACATCTAATAATGAATTAATAGCATTGACGGTTCCTATTTTAAGAGTACTGATACTTATGAGTCCTTTAGTAGGTGTTCAAGTAATTGCTGCAAGTTTTTTTCAGTATATTGGCAAACCTAAGCCTGCATTATTTTTATCAATAATGAAACCATTTTTATTTTTAATACCATTAATGTTAATCATCCCAATATTTCTTAAAGTCACTGGTGTTTTTGTATCTGTTCCATTATCTGATTTTTTTACTGCAATGATATCTTTAATTTTTATATACGGCGAAATAAAAAAAATGAATCAGTTAAAAGTATTAGTTTAATACTTTTAAAAAGCTGATAATATAACGTTCAATATAATAATTACTCATATAAAAATTTTGGTATAATTACCCATAAAATAGTAACTTCCGAAGATTATAATTTGACTATAGAAAGAATTGGAGGATGAGGTAAAGTTGAAAAAGTATTTTAAGGGTTTTATTTTAATAATTTTTTCTTTAATATTTATTATTGGCATTTGGTATATCAATTTAAGAATAACTAATAATAAAAATGTTGGTATTGTATTTGATAATAAAAATATTGAAACTAAATCTGAAAGGGTTATAAATGAAACGATATCAGATTATATTGAGAATTACTATTCTCATATATTAACTAATGCTGATAAGGTTTTTGAAGCACATAAATCATACTCAATTGAACAGAAAGATGGATTAATAAATGTTTATATTTATACCCTAGTTGAAGGATATGCATTTGCTAACGGAAAATTTGGTTTTTCATGTGGAGGGTCAAATCCAGCACTTATTGTGTTAAGAAAAGATAAAGATAAATTTACTGTTGTTAGATTTGAACAGTCTAAGGATGGAACTGAATATGGACCATCTATAAAAAAGATGTTTCCACGTAAATATGCAGAGAAAGCTATGGAGGATACGGGTCGTGACTTAGGATTAAAAACACAAATAAAATCAAATTCCAAGGAATGGTTAAAGGCACAAGGAAGGAGTGAATTACTTTCAGAAGAATAAAGCCATTTTACAATGAAATATTTAATTTTTTATCTGGTAGTTAAGAATCACTTGATAAAATAAATTTATTTTTTCTTTATTTTTATTATACTTTTAGTATATTTTTGTATTTTATAATAAATATGAAATAAATATTTAAAAGGTGATTAGGATGGATGATAGGATTTTAGAAGTAAAACATATCTCTAAAAAACGAGGAAATAAAAAGGTATTAGATGATATTAATTTTTTCATAAACAAAGGAGAAATATGTGGTTTTGTAGGAAGAAATGGTGCAGGTAAAACTACATTAATTAAAATTATAACAAGTATGTTATTTCCTGATGAAGGTGAAGTTATAATCTGCGGAAAAAGTCTTAAAACGGAAAGAGAGGAAGCCTTAAGAAATATTGGAGCAGTGGTAGAAACACCAGTAATGTATGGGTATATGACAGGAAGACAAAACTTAAATTATATATCAAGTATGCTTAAGGATGTAACAAAAGATGAAATAGAAGATGCTATAAAATTTTCAAATTTGGGAATCAAAATTGATGAAAAAGTAAAAAAATATTCCCTAGGTATGAAACAAAGGCTGGGACTTTCAGAAGCACTAATGGGAAACATAGCATTATTAATATTAGATGAGCCTACAAATGGGTTAGATCCTATAGGTGTTTTTGAACTTAAAAATACCATAAATACCTTGGTTAAAGAAAAAGGAGTAAGTATTTTTATATCTTCTCACATCTTAAGTGAAATAGAAAATATATGTACAAAGGTTGTATTTATAGATGATGGAAAAATTATTAGTGCTCAGAAAGCAAGTGATAGTAAAAAAATCAGCAGTGAAAAAAATATGTTCATAAAAACTAATTCTCCCGAAGAGTCATCAAAAATTATTCAAAGTATACCTTGTGTAAAATTATTGAGAGTAGAAAATGAGGGTATTTCAATTTTAATAAATACTAAGCTGCATGACATTTTTGAAGTATTGAAGAAATTACATGATGCTGGAATAAATATAGAAGGTTTCTTTGAATTAAGACAAAATTTAGAAGATAAATTTATAAAGATGATGGAGGAGAATATCAATGAGTAAATATATATGGCAAGAGCTTAAAAGGGTTATAATTAAAAAGAAAATTTCGCTTATTGGTGTTCTTATTATTACAGTAGCTTTTGGATTAATAAGTATCTCAAAAACAAGAACTTTAGAGGTACAGATTCAAAACGATAAAGCTCTTCTTAATAATCAAAAAATCGGCAGAGATAAGGCTGATAGCGAGTTAAAAAAAGCGGATTTTTCCAGAGATATATTAGGAACAAAAAAGCAAATAAAGGACAAGGAAGAACAGCTAAATCAAATAAATAGCTATGATAAATCAACATTAGATAAACAAATTCAAAAATTAGAAAAAGAAAATAACCCCAAAAATGAATACAAATTACTTCAATTAAAATACGAAAAAAAACACAATATACAAAAAAATGAGTTAATACCAAAAGGAATGTATGCAGCTATGGAGATTCTAATGAGCTTTATACCGATTTTTTTACTTATTGCTATTGTACTATTATCTGATATGATATCAGGAGAATATTCACCTAATACAATTAAAGCTTTGATTACCAAGCCTATTTCAAGAAAAAAGATTATAATATCTAAGTTTATTGTTTCAATAATTTTAAGTACAAGTACTATAATCATAAGCACCTTAATATTTATAGTGGAAGCTGGAATTCATTTGGGTTTTTCTGATTGTAGATTGCCTTTTGATGTAGGTGCAAGATATGTTTTAGACAAATCATTGATTTTAAGCTCAATAACTTCACAAATGAAGTATATGAGTGGGAGTAGGAAAATAATCCCCCTTTGGAGTGTAATTGTACAATTAATATTAATTGTAATAGTTATTTCAGCAGCCATTGTGTCAATAATACTCTTTATATCAACTATTTGTAAAAATTCACTTATTTCATCAATTGCAAGCTTTATACTAATTGTGGGAACAACAATATGGTATATATTAGGGTTTATGGGAAGATATATTGTATCGGCTAAGTATGGAGTATTTGTAAAGTTTTTGCCCATACCATATATGATTGATAGCATAGGCACCTTGAGTGGAGATATTTCTGTACAACTTACTAGCAGTATAAACATATTTTTTGTTTTGATGGTGTGTTTGGGATGGATTTTAATTACCATATTACTAAGCACTTATGCCTTTGGAAAGAGAGATTTTGATTAGCTGCTTTCAGTCTTGAGATGAAAAAGTGATATAATTTTAAATTGGGTGATGATAATGAAAAAAAATATATTAATAATAGATGACGACATAGATATAAGAGAAATGCTTGTAAATTATTTTACTAAAGAAGGTTATGTTGTACAAGCTGCATGTAATGGAGAAGATGGGCTTCAGATTGTAAAATCAAAGTCAGTCTCTTTAATACTTCTGGATGTGATGATGCCTAAAATGGATGGCTACACAATGCTCATTAAACTCAGGAAATTTTCAAACATACCTGTTATATTGCTTACTGCAAAAGGACAGCAGGTAGACAAAATAAAAGGATTTATAGATGGGTGTGATGATTATATGGTAAAGCCCTTTGATTTTACTGAACTTTCATTAAGAGTTATGGCTATACTTAGGAGAACTAAGATTAGTAGTGCAGTACAAAATCATATTCTCAAGGTTAAAAATATTGAAATCAATACTTTAGAACATACAGTAAAAAAGGATAATGTGGAAATAGTATTAACTCCCAAGGAATATGAAATTTTATACACACTGGCATACAATAGAGGTAGAGTGTATTCAACCAAAATACTTTATGAAATGCTCTGGAAAGATAACTTTATGCAAAACGACAATACTGTGACAATGCATATTAAAAATTTAAGGGAGAAGCTTGGTGACAGTGTTAAGCAGGGTAAGTATATAAAAACTATCTGGGGAGTAGGGTATAAAATTGAAAAGAATATTTAAGCTTAGAAGTGAATTAGTTTTTTCTGCAATTATTTCATTAATTATATCAGTTATACTTGTAGTCTTTTTGAAGGAATTTGTTTTAGGCTCTTTTTTAAATGATTCTAAAGATACTACAAAATATGTACATGAAGATATGATTGCTAAAGTTGAACAGGACTTAAAAAATATGAATATTAATGATTCTAATAAATTGCAAAAATATATGAATGAAAAATTCAGCATGTTATACTTTATTTTTATAGTACATAAAGATGGCAAAATAATAGCTTCAAATAATAAGGAAATTAAAAGCATAGATGCCGACAAAATTATAGATGGTAAAAAAACATTTAAATTTTTGAATGCACATAGGGACAACTTAGTTAAAATAACTAGATGTGATTATTTAAAAGACGGATGTTATCTATACTATATATATATTGGTTATGGGAAATTAGAAAATGGAAATATGGTAGGTATAATGATATTTATAATTTTTATAATTATTTTTT
The DNA here is from genome assembly GCF_000016505.1 of Clostridium kluyveri DSM 555. NCBI lineage: Bacteria > Bacillati > Bacillota > Clostridia > Eubacteriales > Clostridiaceae > Clostridium > Clostridium kluyveri. The sequence goes on along the minus strand of NC_009706.1, from coordinate 1,770,124 downwards.
TCTTACTTATATGGAAACGTATATCCTATGTATCTAAAATAAAGTCAACAGTTAGAAATATTACAGAAGGTAATTTATCTAATCGTGTTCCATTGAAGTATAAAAATGAACTACGTGAGCTTGCTGAAGACATAAATTATATGGCTTCAAAGGTTGAAAAAGAAGAAAAAAATAGAAATGAATTCTTCACTAATATAGCTCATGATCTAAGAACACCATTAACTACTATTCTTGGATACATAAATATGATTAAGAATGACAAATATGAGTCAAAAGATGAACTTAACAATTATATAGACATAATGGATAAAAAAGGGCTTTATCTAAAAAGAATGCTTGATGATTTCTTTGAATACTCAAAACTTTCATCTAATGATATTGTCCTGGAAAAACAGAGACTTCAGATAAATGAATTGGCACGTCAGATATCTGAAGAAGAGGAAGATGAATTTATTCAAAAAGGATTGAAACTTTCACTTAAGCTGCCACAAGAAACTATTTACATTGAAGCAGATGCTAATTTATTCTTAAGAGCAGTGAATAATCTCTTAAGTAATGCATTTAAATACTCCAAACAGAATACAACTGTTGAGTTTAGTGTTAATAGAGAAATTTTTAACAATACATTTTATGCAGTACTTTGGGTATCGAATATACCCTATGACTTAATTTCCAATAGTGATCTAGAAAATTTTTTTAAAAGATTATATAAAAAGGACTTATCAAGGCAAAAAGAAGGTAGTGGTTTAGGATTATCAATTGTTAAAAATATAATGAAGCTTCATGGAGGATTTGTAGAAATTTATAGGGAAGGTAGTAGATTAGTATTCAAAATATATCATCCATGCCTGAGATAAAACCCTTATTGTTCAACTCTGTATCTCCTTAATAAAATTCATAATTTTGATAAACTTTGTAACTAAGAGGAAAAGTTAATAAGACTCTAGAATAAATTAGCATATTTTTTTCATAATTTATTCTTTACTATCTATTTATTAATAAAAACTATTTAATTTTTATTTTTGTTGGATTTATATTTACATAAGGTTCACCATTTGAATAATTAAGTTGATTTATCACAAGATATAATTTATTTATTTTGTTAAAGTAAGGGCTTTCAAATGATAAATTTATACAATTTTCCGAATCCATACTTACCAAAGCATTTCCTGAAATACTATATTTATTTCCTTTCTCATCTGTCAAATAAGGCAATTTGCTAGTATCCCCTCCAATTATTCTTCCAATTGAGTTACATTGAGATTTATCAATACTATTTTTACCTAATTGTATCCTAATTTCAGTATGGGTAGGGTAGATTTTTACACTTTTTAAAGTGAAATCAGTATTATTAATTGAAAATGGAATATTATTATATTCTTCTGGTTTTTGTGACTTTAGGTTTTTGTCAAGTTTTATTTCAAAATTCCAATTGCCAGATATATTTTTGGGCTCTCTATTAAATTTTGAAGTAAAATTACTGTAAGCTTCTTTAGAGTAAGACATATTATATGCTTCAGTAATACCTGAAACCATTAAATTTATTTCATCAGGTATTTTCATATCCTTTATACTTATTAACTCTATTGAACCAAAAGTTTTTTTATTTTGGGAATAATTTTTAATAGAATTACCTAATGATGAAATTATGCATTTATAATTTGTATTGCTTAACGATAAGCTATCTTCATTTTTATTATTCAGCTTAGGCGGAAGTATTTGTGACCTAAAATCATTACTACTCAAGAGAGTTTTTCCATTGTTATCATTTATAGAAAATTTTTCCAACAAAAGATTTTTGATATCCTTATCAGCCATTGTTCCATTTAACGTATATAATATAAATATATCTTTATCATCTGTAATTACATTATCAATAGTAATACTTATATTTTTATCTTTTTGAATTTTACTTATATCTTGAGATAAATTTTGATTTACAGCACTATTTATATTTTTATCATAATGAAATTGTACGGCATTGGTTATAGATGATATTACAGGCACATCACTTAATGACTCTGCAAAAGCAGGCACAAAATTAACACTACTAATAAAAATAATAATCAATGAAGCTATCGCAACATTAATCTTAATCAGTCTTAGTTTTATAGTTCTTATTTTTTTATCCCTTTTCGCTTTTGAAATAGATTTTTTAATTACGCCATCAAGCCTGTTCGATATAGTAATTTTTTCAAATCCATTTTTAGGCTTATACTTCATTTAAATATACCCCTTTTCTAATTCAACTTTTAATTTTTTTAATGCTCTTCGTAAATAAACTTTTACCGTACCTTCCGGATATTCCAAAAATTTAGAAATTTGAGGAATAGTCATATCCTGAAAATATTTTAAAATAATTAAGTTTTTATATTTTATACTCAAATTATCAATGGCATTATATAAGTCAATATTTTTAGATATGTTAAATTCCATTTCTGAAATATTGCTATCTTTATCCAATAAATTATAATCATCTACGTAAACAATATTTTTATTACTTTTCAATTTATTTATAGATAAATTTATGAGTATTTTTATAATCCAACTGCTAAAATACTGTGATTCTCTTAATTTATTTATATTCATATAAGATTTATATACAGTATCACTCACAATACCCAAAGCATCCTGTTCATTTTTAACGTATATAAATGCCATTTTATAAAGATTTTCTTTATAAGAATTTATTAACTCAACAAATGATGTATCATCCCCTTTTTTAGCATTATTCACAAGAATTTGAATTTTATCTATTTCTTTCACTATCTCACTCCCCTATAAAACATCTGAGAATAATTTATCATACACTAATTAGACAATCTTAATATATAAAAGGTTACACTTAATACCAATTATTAAGTTAAAAAAGTTAGTAAAATTTCTAAATAAAAAATAAATTATCATAGTTTACGATAATTTATTTTAAAACTGGGTTTGCTTTTTTTAAAATGTGCTATAATATAGTTAAAAGAAGCCATTGTGGTTTTTTATAATTGAATGTAATTTTTAGTTAAACTAAATGTATTTTGAGAGAGTGCATTTAGTTTTTTGAGTTTTTATCCTTATTACTGTCAACAGTAATTGAAATTTCATTATCACTGTCTTTGAAGCTGTTCTTAAATTTAAGAATAGCTCAGACTGTAGACAAAGTTAGAATAATAATGGATTATAAAGTAAAAATACTCCTGCAAATGAAAGAATGAGATAAAAGCAAGCTTCATAATGAGCTAAAAAAGATAGCTGTGTTTTATCTGAATTATTAAATTCTTTTTCATGTCTATTTTTAAATAATTTTTTCAATAAAGAATAAATTGTCCACCCTAAAAATGCCCCAATTGTATTCATTATTAAATCATCTATATCAGTAGATCTCATATTCAAAAGTTGACTTAATTCAATTATCAATGAAAAAAGTAATGCTGTACCTATTACTTTCCAAGGTGATTTGAATTGTCTCCAGATAAATGGTAGGAGAAAACCAAGAGGAATAAACATTATGATATTTGCCAAATGTGTCATAATACCTCCAGAAATAGAGTTAAAGGGTATCAGATTAAATTGAGTTAATATAGAAATGGTTTCATGTAGTTTAGTATATCGTGTAAATTCATAAATAGTTCCAATACCAGTACAAATAAGTACAAGGGTTATATATATGTAAAAAATGTATACCCATACAAAATGATTTAAACTATACCTATGTCCATTTTTATGTTCTTTTTTAATCATAATTATTTGAAATATAACGCAAAAGAATATTACACATAGGTATTCATAAACTAAAGCTTTGATAATTGTAATAAACATAATAATTTCATCTCCAATTAGTATAATTTTTAGTCTTACATTATATATAACGATTTTTAAACGTAAAATACTTCATAAGATGAAATAAGGGTATTTTTCCATTTAAAACAAATACCCTTTCACAAAATCTATTTCAATACATATTGGGCTAGTACACTTTGAAGTTCATATATATTTAGACTCTTATTAAATTGTTTTTGTACAGGCAGTTGAGTTCCTGATATCCAAATTTTTAATTCTGCATCTAAATCAAAATTTCCTGAGGTTTCTATGCTGAAGTGAGTAATGTTTTTATATGGAATTGAATGGTATTCTGTTTTCTTACCGGTAACTCCTTGTTTATCCACTAATATAAGTCTTTTATCTGTAAAAATGAACATGTCACGAATTAATTTATATGCTTTTTCAACATTTTCTGAAGAGGTCAATATATTAGCAAAATCTTTTTGTACCTGACCTGTATTTACTTCAGAGGCATTTCCCATTATACCGTCAAATAATCCCATTTAATTTTCCTCCAATTAATTATAATATTATGATTAAACTCAATTATATAGGATATAGAATTAGACGTCAAAATATATACTTTAAAGCTTATATTTTAGTGGACAATATTTTCAACTATTATGCTTTACATAATAGTTGAATTCATTTATAATAATATTAACTAATATGTAATGCATAATAGATGAGGTTAGGAGGGATACTTTGAAGCAAACTCAGCTTTTGAAAGGTGTACTTGAAGGATGTGTTCTTCTGATTGTTTTGGGAAATGAAGTATATGGATATGAAATGGTACAGTTGTTAAAAGAATATGGGTTTAGGAAAATAGTTGCAGGTACTGTGTATCCATTATTACAGAAATTAGAAAAACAAGGTTATCTTTCAAGTACAATAAAACCTTCACCAGAGGGTCCAGATAGAAAGTACTATCATATAACTCCGGAAGGAAGGATTCATTGCCAAGGATTTATTGAACAGTGGGAAGACTTGGCATCTACTGTTAACAATCTGATATGTTTGAAAGGAGAAAAACTATATGAGTAAACAAGGCAATTCTGTAGAAAAAATGATTGAAGGGAATAATCAATTACGAGAAAAGTTAACAGATAATAACAAAGAATATTATGAAAAGCTGTTGTTATATATTCGCAGTGCTGGTTTATTTTACGATGATTATGAGATAGAAAGCTTATTACTACAAATTTTACAAGATATAATATCTGCTCAAAACAATGGACAATCTGCAGAAGAATTCTTTGGAAAAAATCCGCAGGTGGCAGCAGATGAGTTAATTCACAATCTTGGAAAAGCCAGCAAAAAAGAAATTTTTAAATTAATAGGTGTGGTTTTTATTATTAGCTCATTCTTTTCTCTACTAAGTGCATTAACTACTAGGGATAAAGGGATAAATATACTTGTATTAATTCTAAATGGAATATTGAGTTTTCTGGTTGTGGGAATCGTATTTTTTATATTACACAAGGGTATTTATAAAAAAATCACTATAAAAAAATTTACTGATTTTCTGTTTATATGGATCTTTTTTGTTTTGATTATAGGATTATTTGTATTGATTCAATTATTTACTCCTTCCATTTTAACAGTATACTTATCGAACTTATCAGGAATTTGTATAATATCCATATTGCTTATTGGTGTTACTGTATTCACATTTACTCGTAATAATCAAATTAGACAGATTTGGTGGCCCTTTTTACCTTTTGTATGGATTTTAGGGGTTATTGGGATTGCCTCAAGATTACCCTTAATGGAAAATTATATATCAAGTAATAATGGTAAAATCATGATAGTATTATTGACTGTTTTTGGGCTAATCCTTTTTTATGGATTGACCTATTTAAACTTCAAAAAGGGAAAGTAGATATTTTTCTATTTAATTGAACCTGATATTGTTTAAAGGAGAGTTCAATAATAAATATGTAAAATTTATATATATAATTTTAATTTATAAGGGAACAATATATTTGTAAAAAAGTTTAAGGAGGGAAAATTTATGGCAGCTGGTGAAAAACAATTAGATTCTGGCAATTTAAAGGTATTAAAGGATCAAATCGGATATGAAGCGCTGATGAATAAGAAATTTAATGATTGTTCAGGAAAGTGCGGTGATATTCAAATAAAGAATTTGTGCAGTGAGGCTGCTCAAGTTCATAGACAAAATTTTGTTTCTTTAAAAACATACTTGGATTCACATCAATAAAAGAGAGGAGAATTAGAATTATGGATGAAAAGGAACTTATGCAGGACCTTTTAACTAGTGAAAAACAGGTTATTTCAGCGTATAGTACAGGGATAACAGAAACTTCTTGTGTTAATTTAAGAAATACTTTGGTAAATAATTTCAAGAATGCTCAGGATGTTCAATACAAAATTTTTGATACTATGAGACAGAAAGGCTGGTATCCTACAAAGGATGCTCAGGCAACAGAGGTACAACAATTGAAAGATCAGTCTAATCAGATGATGAGTTCATTGAAATAGTGGAAATATGAAGTGTCTAGGATAATCCACTGAGGATAAAATGGAGTGGTATAAATGTTCAATGCGTGTATTCTTTAAGATGCACATCATTTATATTGCTCCATAACTGTTTTAAAGAATAAAATATAATAATATTATGGGAGAATTCTACTTGAATTTAAAAATCACTTGATAAACATAATAAATATTGTAGAAACTACTCCAAAATTTCTGGATTTATCGTATAATGTTAATAAGATAACTACATATTTAATATGTTCTCTTTATGAAAAAGAGCTTGATATACCAGGAGACAGTATATATATAACTTTTAGTGAGGTAAGTGACTGGGGGTTTAATGGTAAATTATTCTAAGCATTTAGAATACAGTACTAGGCTGAGGGGGATTATTTATGGAGGAGAAAAAACAACGTGAACTTGAGGAATTAAGTGATGAAGTGGATATAATACTTTCATACAAAGATACTATATCTACAGAGGAAATAAATAATTTTGTAAATAAATTCTCCTTATTATCTGAATATGAGATAAGAGAAAAAATAAAAGAGTTAACTGGAGACAGCCTATATATACAGGAATCTGATGGCAAAGCTATAGAAGAAAAGCAATATGAAGATATAAAAAAAATAGAGGTCATGGAAAGTACAGAAGAGGATTTAAAACCTCATAATAATGTATCTCAGGACTCTGAGACTAAAAGTATGTCAGAAAATGAACTTTTCTATAATACACCAGAGGAAGTATTTGACATAAATAATATTCCAGAAGTTTCTTTTGTAAGGGCTGAAGTGAAATATGGCCAGCTTTCTTTAGAGTGGGGATGGCCCCGGGGTATAAATAAAGTTATGCTGTGCTATAGAATGGATAAATTTCCCTTAAGTTCTAAAGATTCCTCTGCCCATAACATTTTAATAGAAAGAAAGGCTGGTTCCTCTGAAGGAGACTATACAATGGACAGAGTAGTGGAGGAAAATTACTACTTTTCTATTTATACCCTAGTGGAACATGGTAAAAAGATGATATTTTCTCAGGGACAAAGAAGGCTTGTAGTAAATAAAATACCAGAGGAAATATTCTATGAAATAAAAATAAAAAGAAGTATTTTAGGAAAATTGAAAACTGCGGAGTTAGTTTTATCTACAGATAAGAAAGAAATAAATGTTCCACCACTTGTTTTAATAGGCAGAGCAGGGAATATGCCTCTTCAAAAATCCCAGGGAGAAAATCTTGTTACTACCGATTATGAAATGCTTACAAAGGATGAGAGTCTGTCTTTTACTATACCTACTGATAGTATAGGAAGAAATATGTATGTAAAATTATTTTTTATAGAAGATGTGAACAGTAAAATGTATAGAATAATATCCCCTGCAAAGGATAAACTGTATTTTAAGTGACTTTAAATATAAGGCACATACCAAGGAGGATTTCAGATGAAGCTTAACTTAAAAAAGAAAGATTATTATATATGTCCCTATTGTTTTTCAAAACATAGTTTAAATGATGTGAACTTTATGTGTAAAAATGATCCTGACGTATGTAAAAATGCCAAAGAAGGTATCGTACTGAAGCCAGATAGAGAGGAAAATAAAAATGAAATACTGGATTCCATATGCTGCAGAGAATGCGGAGAGAGAACTCATATAAAGATATGTCCAACCTGTCAGGCAGAATTGCCTTTTGCCATAGGACAATATGATGATTTGGTATTTGCAGTAATTGGGGCAAAAGAGGCAGGGAAAAGTCATTACATTGCAGTTTTAATAAATAAAATAATGAATGAAATAGGCTCTGCCTTTAATTGCAGTCTTTCTGCAGTAAATGATGCTACCATAAACAGATATAGAAATGATTTTTATAATCCGGTTTTTAAAAGAAATGAGCTTATAAGAGTAACCCGTTCTGCTAAGACAGATTCTTCTGTAAAACAGCCTCTTATCTATAACCTTACATTTAAAGAACAGGGGATTATGGGGAAATTTTTCAAAAGCAGGAGAATAAGTAATGTAGTTACCATTGCTTTTTTTGATACTGCAGGTGAAGACCTGGATTCTGAAGATACTATGAAAACTGAAAATAGATATATATATAATTCTTCTGGTATAATATTTCTTCTTGACCCACTGCAGCTGGAAAATGTAAGAGAGAGACTGCCAGAGGGAACAGCACTTCCAGAGGAAAATACAAAAATAGAGGATTTGCTCTCAAGGACTGCAAATCTAATCAGAAAGGCAAATGGTATAAAAATGAGTAAACTCATAGACATACCTGTGGCTGTGGCTTTTTCAAAAGTGGATGCAGTGGAATCTCTGGTAGACCCTTCAAGCTGTATAAATTATCCCAGCAAACATATAAGCAGGGCCTGTTTTGATTTATCAGATTTTGAGGATATGAATGGAACTATGGAATCTTTAGTTAGAAGTTGGGGAGGAGAAAATTTTGCAGAGCAGCTCAGCCTAAATTTTAAAGAATATGGATATTTTGGGTTAACTGCTCTGGGATGTAACTCTGTAGATGGGAAAATTACAAAATTAAGACCTCATAGGGTAGAAGATCCTTTTTTGTGGCTTTTATATAAATATAAACTGATAAAGGGAGAAAAAAGGAAGTGATTGTGAGTTATGGCAATTAAGCAGCTTTTTTATACTTCATGTAAAAAGGGGCTATCTTCAGGTATGGGATTCCAGACGTATTCTATGTCAGAGGGTATTACAGATGAAGAACGAAAAGAAATTGAAAGTTATTGTGTATATGTACCTCCAGACAACCTACCTACACTGCCTTCTTGTGAAGAAATAGATGAATTGTTTCCACTATCCTTTTCCTCCTTTAAACTGAAAAATAATAAATACTGCATATGCAGCAGTAAGTATATAGGCAGAGATTATTCGGGAAGGTATGGAAATTATTTTTGTCATGTGCTTATATCTCAAAAACCCTGGGATTTTTATCCCATAGAACTTTATGGTTCTCCTGTTTTTAGAGAATCTCTAACAGATGAAGAACAAAATAGAGAAGAAATTCTTTATCTGCCGGAGTTGGAAGAAATACCACTAGGCAATGTAATTAATTTTGATACCATAAGTCAATTTCTTAAAAAAGATGCAGTGGATAAAAAGAGAAAAGGATTTATACAGCTTATGGAGTCAGTTCTGGATTACAGTGGAAGCAAAAAAAGAATAATATATTGTGATGATAAAAATAACATACCTTTTTGGATTGGAGCAGTTTTAATGTGTCTTCCTAAGAAATTGGCCAGGCAATTTAGCTTTACTACCTATTGTTATAATCCTGAGGATTTAAATTATATAATTTGTGCTGTAGATAAGAAAGGAAGTAAATTTAATTTTAAAGAGAGTCAGAAATCATATAGGTATCATATCCACAATTTTTCAGGAGAACTTAATTATGAAACTAGCTGCAGCAGCAGTTTCATAAAACTGGCTGAAGTAGGTTATACAGTCTCTAAGGAAATATTCATGCCTTTTATAGATTTTATAGGTCAGTTTGAATATAATTTTTTGGATAAAGATATAAATAACTGTGTAAATCTATATAACATAGTAAAAAGGGGAATAGAAAAATCAAGTATTGAAAACATTAAAAAAGCATTGAGTTTTGCAATTAGCTATAAATCTATAAGGGCTTATGAGGAGCTTTTTAACTTGCTTGACCCAAATCTTGATAAAATGAGTACCCAGGTGGACTTGGAACTTTTAGAGATAATAACAAAATTTTTATTTAAAGCTGGACTGGAAACAGGAAATGGGAAATATATGACAAAAACTTATGAATTCTTTTTTAATTCTATTCATTATCTTCTGGTAGATGTTGAAGAGATTCCCCTGCAGGATATAATAGATCTATACCATAGAATAAGAGAATTAGAGCAAGTATCTATAGAGCAGTTTGCTCGAGCTTCACTTGATATAGATAGAATAAAAAATATTGAAATCTACGTCAGGGGAGGAAAAGTAAGACATGCAAAGTTCTATTTTAATACTCTGGTAAGAGATATAATTATTTTTAATAATAAATGTGATACCCAAAGCAGAAAAGTTCTATTTAGTATGGAAGGAGAAAATAAGAATATAACTATTTTATTTAATAAGTGTCTGGAAATGCTAATAAAATCTCCAGAAGATATTTTAGACATACTAAGCTCTTTTAAAAAAGATTATGAATACTTTGCAAAGATAATTTTAAGAGCCTATTATATTAATAATTATTCTAAAAGACGCAATGAAGTTGAAAAAATTCTGGCAGGATTTATTATAGATGAAGGAAATAAAAACAGCCAGTGGAAGAGAAAAATATATTCTGAAATAAACAGGTTAAATGGTTCAGAAAACTTTTTGTTTTCCATATATAGTTTTGAGCTAATAGAGAATAGTGATAAAGAGAATTTTTTTGTGAATTATTGTGAGGAAGTGTTTTATTTTTTCCAAGATTACAGAGATAAAAAATTTTCCGAATCTCTTGAGTTATACCTATATAATAAGGATATTCCACTAGAAGAATATAATAATATAATAGATTACATAGATAAAGGTTCTATAATAAACTTGATCTGTAGAAATGTACTTGAAAAACTTTTTACAGATTTTGAAGAAAAGATTGGTATAGAAGATGCAGAAAAGGAAAATTATATTATAGAAAAGTCTGTAGACATAAAAAATCGGTTTAAAATAAAAACTCCTTTGAGCACAGTAGAATTGCTGTATATAGGAAATAAAATTCAAAATTCCAAAGAGGATAATAAAGTTACACTGCTTAAAAAGATTAAAATTGATTTTTCTAATATGGATGAATATAAATATGAAGGATATCTAAAGTGGTTTTTATCCAGTATATGTGTATACCTTAAAAATGCAGGGGAACATTTTAAAGTTAAGAAGATCCTCTGGTGTGAAGTGTATTCAGGTATTTTTTATAATGTATATATGGATACACTGGAAGATATTATATTTACCAAAAAGTACAAAGATGTATTAAGAGCTTATGGTATAGAGGGATATACCGTATTCTTGGATTTTATCATAGCTGTATTTAAGAATATGGAAAGTATGGAGGAAGAGGCAGAGGAAATTTTAGATAATAGAATTATAGATATACTTACAAGAATTTCTGAAAGAAAATTAAAAGAGTATGATAGTTACTTTACAGAAAAGATTAAAAGGCTTGTGCAGGTGAAGCAAATCATCACAAAATGGCAGTATATTATGACCAGTGTACATGAAAAAAATAAAAATAAAAGCCGGTTTAAATTTTTTAAGAAATAGTAAAAAACCTATAATTGAACTGCCGGGAGGTGATTTTTAAAAGATATGCTTGATTTTATTTCATTGGTGTTTTTAGGTATAGCAGGTATAATTGCAGGAATAGTCTATGGATTTTTTAAGTGTGCATTAAGCTATTTTAAAGCCTTCAATTATAGTTTTAATAGAAAATATTCACTAAAAACCAAGGCAAAATTGGGAGAACCTGCAGCGGAAAAATATTTTTTTAATAAACAGTATGAGGATTTGTCAAATACTTATGAAAGTGCAAAATCCATTAACAGTGGTAATATTTTAATGTTAAAGAGTCAGCTCAATACAAAATCATATTTTACATATTACAGGGTAAAAACTGGTCAAAAAGTAATATATATATTGGGTAATTTAATAAATGTAATCTGCGTCTCAATACATTTTTTAATAGTAACCATTATAAGTATGCCCATTTACCTGTTTTATTTTATAGTGTTATGTGGTGAAAAGTTTAAATTCAAAAGAGGGAAAATAGGAGGAGTGTGTCCAAGATGTCTAACCAGGTTTGATATACCTTATTATATATGTCCAAAATGTGGAAGAATTCATAAAATGTTAACTCCGGGACCCTATGGTATAATTAAAAGAAGGTGCAAGTGCAAAGAAGTAATTCCCTGTACTAATTTAGGAGGAAGATTCAAACTTAAGGCCATATGTCCTGTGTGTGGAGGGGATATTGAAAGCAGAGAATCCTCTCCCCTGTGCATACCTGTTGTAGGTCCTGGATCTTCAGGGAAAACCTCCTTTATATATTCTACTATAAATACTCTAAGGGATTGTATTTCAAGAGAGAGAAAATGGAATATAGAATTTCTAAATGAAAATTGTGGGGATAAAATTAAAAAAAGTTTGGAATCCTTTAAAAAAGGTATTCCACCTGAAAAAAGTGATAACAGTCATACAGAGGTATATAATATTTTTATAAATTCATCTAGGTTTTTCAATGAAAAACTTTTATATTTTTATGATATTGGAGGGGAATATTTTAATTCAAGAGCTAACATAAGGACACAAAAGCACTATAAGTATATAGAAGGTTTGATTTTTGTCATAGATCCCTTGTGTATGGCCCGGGGAGAAAAGTATATTAAGAAAAATGAATCTGTAAAAGGCAGGTTCAGGGATATAAATATACATGATTTTATAGATCGTTTTATATTGGCATTAAGGGAAATTAATCAAATCCAGCCTAAGAAGCTTATTACAATACCTGCTGCGATTGTAATAAATAAAATGGACTTGTTTGGGTATAATGGACCTATAGAAGATTTTCTTCGGGAGATGGGAGAAGATGCCCTAATAAAAAAATTTGAATATAATTTTGCAAGTTATAAATTCTTTTCCTGCAGTTTGTTTCCATATGAAGAAACTGCTGCAGCAGAGGTTGTAAAGTGGATTTTAGGCGAGACAAATAGTGAGTTTGAATTTTTAGAAAAGGGGAAACATGGAAGTGTGAGGAGTGTATAATTGTGAAAAATAAAGCTAAATGGGTTTTAGTTGTAACTTTAATATATGTACTTCAGGTGGCTTTTATTCCTTTTTCAGGTGTTTTGGCAGCACAATCTGGAACCAGTATGGATGTGATTTTTGTGCTTGATTCCAGTGGTTCCATGGCGGAAAGCGACCCTGAAAAAATACGGGAGGAAGCCATAAAAATGTTTCTTGATATGGGTCAGATTCAAGGTAACAAGGCAGGTCTTGTAGCTTATTCAGACAGCATAGTGAGAGAACATAATTTAGATAGCATAAATTCATCGGAAGACAAAGACAGAATAAAGAGTATGGCCTCGGATATTTCTCTTGGTCAGAGAACAGATACAGGAAGGGGACTTTTAGAAGCAGTAAAATTAATGGAAAGTGGCCATAAAAGTGGAAATAATCCCGTTATAATTTTATTATCCGATGGGAAAAATGATCCTGAGAGGAGTCAGGATGAGTCTTTAAATGATTTGAAAAATGCCCTTCAAATCTGCAAAAGTAAAGGTTATCCTGTATATACCATAGGACTTAATTATAATGGAACTGTAGATAAAACCCAGCTTGGTGACATATCCAGTTCAACTGGAGGTAAAGACTACATAACAAATACAGCTTCGGATCTGCCTGCCATCCTAACGGATATATATGCAGATAATTCAAAGCTTAAGGTTCAAGATGGAGGAACTATTAAAGCTAGTGGAGATTTTCAGGAGTTGAAGGTGAATATCCCGAATTCAAATGTACTTGAGGCCAATATATCAATGCTTTCAAGTACTCCTGTGGAAGTAAAACTTTTAAATCCTTCAGGCAAGGAGGTTTTAATACCCTCTGAAAATACCCTGTTTACCTCATCTAATAAATATTCAATGCTTAAACTTATCAGCCCGGTAAAGGGAGCATGGACAGTTAAGGTTAAAGGAGTAAGTGGAAATGATATAAAGGTAAGTTATATATTTAACTACGATATTCAGCTGAAGGCAGTTTTTACTCCTGAAAATCCAGTTAAGGGAGACAAGGTGAAAATTCAAGCCTATTTTACCAGTAATGCAGATAAGGTTGCAGATGAGGAGCTTTATAAAAATGTAGAGGCAAAACTTATTGTTAAGAATCTAAAAGACAATTCCACTAAGGAAGTACCTTTAACTTCAGGGGACAATTTGTTTAAAGGGGAGTATTCCTATTTGGAAGAGGGGAAATATGAGCTTAAGGTAAGGGTGGATGGAGACAGCTTTTATAGGGAAAGCAATACCCTGGTTATAGGAGACAATACTGGTGGGGCTGTGTCTAAGACTCAGTCAAAATCTTTTATTAAAAACCCAATAACTTTAACTGTAATTGGAATTATACTGGCAGCTATTTGTACTTATATAATTATTATGGTAATAAAGAAAAAACGTATCAGGGGTTTTGGCCGTATAGAGTTAAACATAATGGATGAAAATACCGGTGAGGCTTTGTCTCCACAATTCAGAAATTTAGACAGCTATATAGGAAGTTTTACTCTATTTGATGTATTAGGACTTAAAGAAGAATATTCAGAAACTGAACCCATAAAATTTGTATTCAAAAATGACGATAGTTTAGAGATAGTTAATAAGTCAAACTGTACTCTTCAAAAGTCAGGAAAAATACTGGAGAATAGTTCAAGAGTAATACTCTATAATGGAAATAAAATAAAAGTTCTTTTAAATAAAGTTCCAAAAAGCATACTGGTGGAATTTCATGCTAAATAGGTTAAAAGGTAAACTTATATGAAGGGAAGATAAATTATGAACAGTAGAATTAGAGAACATCTTCAAGATCTTGAAGTAAGCAGGGGCGGAGGAATTATAAGTGATAAAATACGTATAGAAACCATACCAAACCCTATGCTTATAATAGGACTTGGTGGGACCGGCATAGATGCAATGCTTAGACTGAAATATCAAATCAACAAGAGATTTATCCTGGAGGAGGATATTATTTCAAATACAAGAAAAGATAAGCCTAAAAAGGTAGAATTTTTAGGCTTTGAAACCAACCAGGGAGAAAAGAATAAAAGATATCCTGGAAATGGAGGAGTAGGACTTGATCCTCAAAGTGAATTGGTCATGCTGTCAAATGCAGAAATAAGATCTATTTTAAAAGATCGTAAAATATTGGATGACTGTATAAAGGAGTGGCTGTCACCGGAGCTGTCTTCTGAAAGCGGTACCGACGGTGCAGGGGGAGTAAGACAGGTAGGAAGGCTTTTATTATTTACAAAAATCAATGAAATTGTTGACTGTATTGAAAAGAAGATAAGATTACTGCAGGAAGACAAAGAAGAAACTCTCCATGTATTTATACTTTCCGGGCTTTCTGGGGGAACGGGCAGTGGTACCTTTATAGATATAGCTTATATAGTAAGGGGAATAATGAATAATATATATGGTTCAAAAGGTGATGACAAGGTTAATATAATGGGGTATTTGTTTACACCGGATGTGAATTTGTCAAGGTCTGCAGATAATCAGTCAGCACAATCCTATATTATAAAAAATGGTTTTGCAGCACTTAAAGAATTGGATTATCTTATGGGTATAGGAGACAGACACGAGAGATTCACACAAAAATATAGAAACAGACTTACTGTGGATTCACCAATGCCCCCTTTTAATCTGTGTCACTTGATTTCTGCAACCAATATAGATGGAAGACCTATGAGTAATGCCTATGATTACTGTATGAATGTTACAGCCGAGAATATCGTTAACTTCATGTCCAGTGAAGTAAGGGAATCCGGTGGAGTATTTGCAATACAGGACTATATAAGTAATTTAAAACAAAATACTGATAACATGGCAAAACCTTATATGTCAAACTACAAGTATGTAATTATAGGAGCATCTTCAGCAGTACTGCCTCTTGAGGAAATAACCACATATCTTGCCTATAAACTTTTTGAAAAAATGCAGTATATGTTTCATAATATTCCAGAGGAAAATGAAGTGGATAAGTTCATAAGAAGGCTTAAACTGGACGAAGATGGGGTAATTGAAAGATTCGAAGAGCAGGTTCAAAACAGGAAGCCAATAACAGGGTACAAAGATAGAGAAAAATACAACTACAGCAATGTAATAAAAAAGCAATCAGTTAATATTGATGAGGAAATGAAAGAATATTTAAGAGACTGCATAAATGAATATAATAAAGTGAAAACTCAATATCCGGGTCAGGTAGAAAAAGAAGCACGGGAATTAGTAGATGGGATTTTTAAAGATCCCAAAAGAGGACCTTTTTATGCCTCTAGAATTTTATTTTCCAAGGGCTTTTGTGTCATAAAGACATTGGAGGTGGAAATCACATCCCTTAAGGAAAGACTGTCTAATATGTCCAGAGAAATAAAGTTAAAGAAGGAACTGGCTGAAGATAAGTTCCTGCAGGCTAAGAAGGCAATTTTATTCACTAAAGAAGGTAGAAAAAATGATTTCATAGAAGCAAAAAGTGAGGAGTATATATTAAAAGCAGAAGAAGAAAGAATTGTAAGGGTGATAGAGTTCTATGAAAAAGTGATTGAAAATTTAAGTCAATTAAACCATAAAATCTATAAGGTATATACAGACATATTAAATGAATTAAATAAAATATTTAAAGAAGATGGGGATATACTGGCAAAAGGTGAAGAAATAGAAGGAGCCCTTGGAAGGACTTATTCCTGGACGGTAGTTAGGGTGCCGGATTTGACAGATTACATAGAGCGGGTCGTAAATAAGGAGACTGCAGATGAACTTATGAGGAAATTTTCCTATAGACTTTTGGAGGAATCCCAAAAATGGTTGGATGAGGTTCATATAGATGTGGTGGGATCAATTTCAAATTTTGTATCTGAAGAATATGGAAATGTAATAACCCAGTCCATGGAGGAATTTTTATCTCTTCAATATGGAGAGGATAAATCCATTATCAGTATAATAAAGGATAACATAGCACCAAAGCTTGACAAGGATGCAGTTCCTATTTTCCATATAAACAACATGGAGGCTGTGAATTTTCCTACATGGAGCATGGTTTCAGTACCTACAAATGCCAAAAAGATTCTTGAGGGAATTAAAGAGTATAAGAGAAATTCCCACAGGGGTGATTCTATTAATATTAAGGAAAGTACAGTGACTAACAGGATATTTTGGCTCAACACCAAAAATGGAGTACCTCTTTATTCCTATGCTCCTATAAAGCATTATGAAGAAATTTATGAAAAAACACTGTTTGAAAGAGATGGAATAGGAAGACACCTATATCAAAGTGAAAATAGAAACTGGATATATCTCCCTTCACCTATTCCAGAGCAGTCCTGGGGTACAACTTATGTAAATGAAAGGGTAAAGAACTATAATGATGAGGTAAGGGAACTTTTTAAAAGAGGAGTAGAACTTGGGTGTGTAATAGATACGGAAAAAGGAAGCAATGAAAGATATAAATGTATTATTACAAAAGATTTCAATATAGATGAATTTATGGAGCAGTACAGCATTGATATGCAGGAAGATACACCTAATATAGGGGAAATAAAAAGGGCCATAACAGATATTGAAAAACTTTTAAAAGAGGGAATTACTCCTGTGGAAAACCATGATATGCAAAAATATTATATATTTGAAAGCAGTGATGAGGAAAGAGCACAAAATAATCTTATAAGAACTCCTGAACTTACCAGACTTTTATTACAAGAAGTAGAAAAATATGAAGCAATTATAGCTAAAAAAGAAGAGCTTGAGAGTACTATAGAAGGCTTAAGTAAGGCTCAGGCAGACATGGATAATTTTTTAAGGGCATTGTATACAGATACCATAGTGAAAAAGGGAGTATTTTATATTTACAATGGGGGAGATGACAGTAAAGTAAGTATAGAACCTTTTATAAATACTTTAAAAGAAAAAGAATACCACCATGAAGCCGTATTTAAAAAATATTCTTCACTGGATGAAAGAGACAAGGTAATTATAGATGTAACCTCTGATAGAAGACTTGAAAATCTTTCAATGGAAGAGGATACAAAAACTCTTATTTTAAATATAGATACTCTCCTTGAAACTTTTAAAGAATGTATTCGGGAATTGGATATAAGAAAGTATCAATTGGTAAATGGAGATGAACTTTTTGCTTTTTACAATGAAATGCTTTCAAGACTGCAGGAAGTAAGAAAACAATTGGAACAATAGTTTTGAAGGTAAGGTGAGTCCTTGTCTTCTATTTCCCCAGGAGGAATTTTTATGGAACATATATTGGAGAATTTCAAGGAGGAATATGATTCAATAATTCAAAGAAGAATTTATCATAATGAGGTAGTCAGGAGTGCAAATAACCCTATACTTTTTGTATTTTTAGGAGATGGTGTTAAAGAAGCGTATGAATATATAGAAAGCAGTATAAGGCATAAGTGGGATAATGGAGAAGGTATAGCTTTTATAAATATTACTTCAGATAATGTGGAACACAAAGATGACTCTTTTAATTTTCAGTTTGATTTTAAAGATAAAAAATCCTTAAGAAAAAATATATGGGAAAAATTTTATAGTGACAGGAAAGAATTAGAAAATTTAAATAAAAAGATAAAAATGCTAAGAGATAAAATATTATCTAGCGGAAATTTGTTTAATTCTTTTGAAAATATAAGCATTTCTGTAGTTACTGCCTCAGATGATCCTTTAAGTATATTAGTCCCTGAAGTAACTCTGCTAATAAGAAAAAAAATGCTGGAAGTATTTAAGACGGGCACTTTGGATCTTTATGTTCTCGTAAAGGAAAAGAATATGGAAGATGAGTTTTTTTCAAGAGCCCTTTCAGTAAGTTTTTTCAGGGAAATAGAATATATGCAAAGTGAGGGTTTTAAGTTTGATGAAAAAATAGATGTGTATGGAGAGAATAGAGAGCTTTCTGTAAGTTTTAGTGGAGCTGTATTCTATATGACATATGTTTTGGAAGAAAAAAATGAAAAGGGTATAATACCAGAGGGTTCCATGGTGAATAATTATGAAATAATAGCCTACTTGAATCTTATAAAAAATAGAAGTGTAAGTATTGACAGCTTTGCAAATGCGGAAAATCAACATTATGATAATGCAAGGTTTAAGGCAAATATACTAAGGGAAGATTCCTTAAACAGATATGTTACCGCAGGACTCTCTAAAGTGAAGAGACCAGGAGGTGCCATTTGTATAACAGTACTTAAGGCTTTCTATGAAAGAATTGTAGAAAAATTAAATGAATTATCCATGAAAAAAGTGGAATTTATAACTGAAATACTAAAGATAGATGAGTCAGGTTTAAATTCAAAAGTTGATGATATTTTACCAAAGCACATATCCATAATGGATATGAAGGGCATTATGATGTCACCTGTTTCAAAAGTAGAAGGATTTACTTTAAAACAAATTGAAGAAAAATTGTATGGAAACAGATGTAAAAATTTTTTTCGAGAAAATTTTATAATACCTTCTAAAAATAATTTGGAGGCCATAAATATTGAAGCACAAATTAAAGCTCTGGTAAAGGGAAATATAACAGACAACACTAAGCTTGGGTTATACTGTGCTTTAAATTGGACGGGAGAAGAAGGCCCCACAGTAAAATATCTGAGAGATAAAATAAAATTTATAGATAGAATTATAGATAACATAAAAAATGAAATCAACAGCTTATATGAATCAAGATTTATAGAGGGGTTCAGCCTTAAAAATTTTTTTATTAAAGGTAAAGGGATAAAGGAAGCTAAGACAAAAATATTTAAAGATATATACGAAAGAAAGCTTGAAATTTTGAGATTAAATATTTCAAAAAATATAATTAAACAGTATGAGAACATTTTGTTAAAAATCCATGGGGAGGTTTCAGAAGAAGCAAAAAACCTCCTGTACATAGGAGAGACGATTAAAAGCTATGAAGACAGCATAATAAAGAATGAAGATGACTATGCATCACAAAATGTAAAAGTTTATTATAAAAATGTGGTAAAGAATATTTTGGATAATCTTGAAAAAAGTTATGGTGAAGCCTTTTATTTAGAAGGTAACTATATAGGAAATCTTTCAGTGTTATTGCGGGAAGGAAGGGAAAAAGTACTTGAAAAGATAATACCATTTTGCAATAAATATATTTTCACGGAAGATGAATTTAAACTGTCTTTTGAGGAAGAGTTTAATAAAAGAGCCAATATCAGTCTTTCTGACTATAATTTAAAGGTACTTTCAAGGGAAGAACTTTACCGCAGACTGTACAATATACTTGAGGATAATTCTGCACTTAAAAGTCACATTATGAATTATGATGTAAAAGGGTATCAGGAAAAATATTTTTTTGGAGATTACAGCAGTGATTTTATAAAATATGCTTTTGATTTTGACAGAAAAACAAGAAACTATAAAATAGGGTATATACATGAGATAAAAAGCAGCGGTATTGAAAAATTGAATCTAATGGGAGGATTTGGGGCAAAGGACATTATATATGTAAAATCTTCTATTGAATTTTATAACTATTGTCTGGAAAATGAATACCTGCTTCACGGTATTGATATAAACTTATTGCCTCATATAATTTAGATTTTCACCATCTAAAGGAAGGTAATGTTATGAAAATAGTTGAACTTTTAGACAGTAAAGATGAAATATACAATGTACATTGGGAATTAGATAAGGATAAATTTACTATAAGATGGAGATGGCCCGGAAATATTGACATAGTGTATATAGTAAAAACAAATACTCTGGATAATTTTTCATTAGATGACTTGGATGAAAGTAATATTAAACTATATACTAGAGAAGAATACAGAGAATTTAACGGATACTTTGAAGTTGTAAAAGAAATAAGTCAATACACATATTATATTTTTCCTGCAGCCCTAAAAGAAGATGAAATTTTACTTTTTAAGCAGCAAAATGGGAAAAACAAAGTACTCATAAACACGGGAAAACCTGAAATCTATTATGAAATAAAACAGCTAAAGTCTTTAAAAAACTTTTTCTCTAAAGAAAAGGTTCTGCAAATTATTATAGATTCAGAGACAGCTTTAAATAAGGATGTATTATGCTATGTGAAAAAGTCAAATTCTTATCCCATTAATAGAGAAGATGGTATAGCCTTTGATTTTATTGATAATATTTCTGCAGGGAAAAATATTATGCCAGAGATAAAGGTAAATAAAAATGAATATGTAAAAGTTTTTATAAAGGATGTAAATAAATATGGTAATGCCTATACTTTAAAAGGAAGGTAATAGAGATACCTTTCAAGTTGAATCCTCTTTGCAGGAAAGGAGTGAAATTTATGGGTTTTCTGAAAATTTTTTCTGAAAGCAGAAAAAAACAAAATAAGTATTATATAAAGGCAACTTATGAAAAGGGGCCTTTTATGATAAAATGTCCTTTTTGTTTTAAAAAATTCAAAACCGATCAAGTGGTTTTTAGAGCCTCTCACTCTGAAAAAGGAGACCCTGAATATGAAAAGACAATAGATGAAGTGCTTAATGAATACAATAAAAAGATAGGAAAGGGGCTGCTTGGAGAAATAAACCCTGTAGTCAGGGCAGAAAGTCTTCCAGAGAGCAATAAAACAAGGGTAGATAAAGTGCTTATAGAAATTAAGGATAAGTACGATATAAGTACTAATGAAAGGTTGTGTCCCCACTGTCATAATGAACTTCCCATAACCTCGGGAAGAGGACCTTCTAAAATTATTTCCGTTGTAGGGGCCTCCCAGGCAGGAAAGTCTGTTTATATGACAACTCTTTTATATGTTCTTGAAAGATATACTAGCGAGAGAATAGATGCTTCCATGATTGCAGGAAGTTCCACATATAACGATGAAATAAGAGAAAACCAGGAAAGAATTTTTGATAGAAATATAATGCCGGACCCTACCCCAAAACAGCATATGGAGCCACTTATAGAAAATTTTAAATTTAAAGATGATAAAATACCACCAATTACCCTTATTTTTTATGATGTACCTGGAGAGGGTATGACGGACAAAGGGTATATAGAAAAACACGGAGAACATATAAAGAATTCCGATGGTATAATATTTCTTGTAGATCCCCTGCAGATGAGGGCTCTAAGAAAAAAGATAAATATTGCGAACAGGGAATTTAAGGGAGACTTTACAGAAAAATATCAAGAATCAAAAGATATAATTGTATATTTATTTGAAAATTTTATATCTAAGCAGTCAAGAGAGAGAACTCCTATACCTACGGCGGTAGTGATAACTAAAAGTGATATGCTGAAGAATTTAAATGATGAAGAATACATAAGTAAAAACAGTAATATATTTAAAAATTACAACCACAGAAAGTTTTTTAATTTAAATGAATTTGAAAATATTGACGGTGAAGTGAGAAAATTTTTAGCCAGGGTAGACAGTGCTTTCAAAGGAGCCATGGATACATATTTTAAAACTACAGGATACTTTGCAGTGTCATCTTTGGGGTGTAATCCTCATAACCTTCAAATAGACAGCAGCACAAGTATAAATCCTGTGAGAGTGGATGAACCTTTTTTGTGGCTGCTTTACTGCATGAATTATTTAGATGGGGGAAGGGAATAAAATGATTGAACAACATTATTACACAAGGGATAGAAAGGGAGTATTCAGTGAGACCCCAGGCTATGATACAGTAGCTAAAAGTTCTGGACTTGAAAATGAATTTATAATAAACACTCTTCAAAATTTATGTTTTTATGAAGCTCCAGCGTCCCTTGCAGGAGAAGAGAACGTATTTAAATATCCTGCGGCGCTGTTTTGTGCAAATACAGGAAATAAAATGATAATTGGCCAATCTGTCTTTGGGGGAAAAGACTATACAGGGCAGAGAAATCGTTATTTTACCCACAGTTATATAATTCCAGAAGAAGAAAGAGAAAATTATATAGAAAACCCCGAAAAAATAATATATGCTTCGGGATTTGCAAGGGATTATGATATAGAAGAAGGAAACACACTGGAGCAGATAAGCAAAATTCCACTAAATACTCAGGATGACTGCTTCAATTCTATAGAGGATATGTTTTCTGACACTGGTATAAACATAAAAATATTTGTATATTTAATTAAAGCCTGTTTTAAGTCAGTTAAATACTGCAGAAAAATATATATTTTACTGGATGTAGATTACAGCCATATAAATGTTACTTCAAAGGGAATACTTAAATATTTATACAGGGTACTTCCTTTTGAAGTGAGGAGAAATTTAGGCTTTATAACTTATATGAAAGAACCTAAGATAAAGGATTCAATAAATATTATATTTTTGGCAAGGGGAAGTATAAAGAGACTTTCTACAGAAATAAAGGCAGGTTATGTATTTGATCTTTCAAAGGAAGATTTTTATTTAGATGATATTGACCATGAAAAACATGAATTTATAGAGTTTGTTATGGATAGCATTGAAAATATAGAGAAGTTAAAAAATTTTTTTTTCAGGGTGGATAGTGTTCTTTTAGAAGATAGATTAGATATATATAAATATGATGGATTTTTTAAAGAACCTATTGAAAAAGAAAAAGAAGTATCTTTAGAAATTTCTGTAGAACCCTTAATAGATAAAAATAGTAATTCCTTTTTTAAAAATATATTAAAAAAATTTCTAGCTTTTTTAAAAAATAAGTGAAATTTTAAAGATGTACTTCCATATTGTGGAGGAATAAAAGTAATTTATACCCCAGGACATACTCCAGGCCATATTGCTTTTATCATGAATGTAGTAAAATCCTTATAACTGGTGATGGGATGAATATATAATAATAATGCAAACAAAACTGTTTTCAAATTAATTCAAAATTATAGTAAGTAGGATTTTCTTTTGAATTTGTATCACTCCTAATTTGGCCAAGAATCACTTGATATTGGTTGATTTCTGGAGAATAAGATATGTATCCCCCACCTTGAAAAAGATGGGGGATTTGGCTAATTACATCCTTAAGATAAAGCTATATTGACAACGGATATTCTTCTAGTGTATTATAACTATAGTACACTAGAAGAATATCTGAATAGTATTATCTTGAAAATGGAGGAAGATTATATGATAGAAATAAAAAATGTCTCAAAGATTTATAATATGGGTAAAGAAAAGGTAATTGCACTGGACAATGTGAATTTAACTATTAAAGAAGGTGAATTTGCAGCTATAGTAGGACCTTCAGGTTCAGGTAAATCTACTTTGATGCACCTTGTGGGAGGGCTTGATACACCTACATCAGGAAGTATCTTTATAGATGGAAAGGATATAAGCAAGCTTAAGGATAAAGATATGTCAAAGTATAGAAATAAGTCTGTGGGCTTTGTATTTCAATCCTTTAACCTTGAAAATACACAAACTGCACTTGAAAATGTGATGATGCCCTTGATATTTTCTGGTATTGATAAAAGAAAGAGGAAAGTAAAGGCGGAAAAGGCCCTTGAAATGGTAGGACTTAAAGATAAGATAAAAAATAAGCCCACAGAGCTTTCGGGAGGACAGCGTCAGAGGGTGAGTATAGCAAGAGCTCTTGTAAATGAACCTAGAATAATTTTTGCAGATGAGCCAACGGGAAATTTGGATTCAAAAAATGGACAACTTATAATGAACCTTTTAAGTGATTTGAATGAGAAAGGGTATACAGTTATTATGGTAACCCATAACATGGAGGAGGCAAAAAGGGCAAGGAGAATTATAAGTATAAAAGATGGTAAAGTGCAGGAGGTACTAAATAATTTCTAAAAACATATATAAATGTGTTTGAATATAGAAAAATATACTCACCAATTATTGAGCATATTCTCTTGGAACTAACTCAACAGCTTTATCTAAAAGTTTGGATATAGGAATCATGATTTCTTTAGATAACTGCATTAGTTTAGTATAGAGTATTGTATCTACCGCATTGTATATTCTAGTTCTGTTTTTAAGACCATATTTATTCATGAGATCACCTCAGAAATATTATACATTTTGTACTAAATAACTGGAAATACTATAATTGACGGTATAATATAAATGGAGATGAAAATATGTTAAGAGGATTAAAAACAGAAATTAGTCCAACAGAAGAACAGAAACAAATAATTCATCAATCTATTGGAATATGTAGATATTTATACAATGGCTATTTAGCTAATAACAAAGAATTATATCAACAATACAAGGATGGACTGATAGATAAAAAACAAGCTTTTATGAGTGCAAATGATTTTGATAAATATATCAATAATAAAGTTAAAATACAAAATGAATTTAAATGGATAGATAATTGTGGCTCTAAGGCTAGAAAGAAATCTATTTGTAATTGTGAAACTGCTTATAAAAGATTTCTTAGTGGTAAAAGTGGATTTCCTAAATTCAAGAAAAAGAAAAATGAAGATGTTAAAGCTTATTTCCCTAAAAACAACAAGACTGACTGGACTATTGAAAGGCATAGAGTTAAAATACCTACTCTTAAATGGGTTAGATTAAAAGAAAAAGGATATATTCCTGTAAATTCAATTGTTAAGAGTGGAACTGTTAGTTATAAAGCAGGAAGATATTATGTGTCAGTTTTAGTTGAATTGCCTGATTATAATGATTACTCTAAGTCCACTAATGAAGGAATAGGGATAGACTTGGGCATTAAAGATTTAGCCGTATGCAGCAATGGTGAAGCTTATAAAAATGTTAATAAGACTAAAAAAGTAAAGAAACTAGAAAAATCATTAAAAAGACAACAAAGAAGACTTTCAAGAAAATATGAAAGTTTAAAGAAAAATAAAAGAAAAGGAGGGACTGCTGCTAGACAAAATATCCAGAAACAAATAGTCAAGGTACAAAAACTTCATCAAAAATTATCTAATATAAGACAAGATTATACTCGTAAAATTATATCTGAAATAGTTAAGCAAAAGCCAAGCTATATAACTGTTGAAGATTTGAATATTAGAGGAATGATGAAGAATAGGCATCTTTCAAAAGCAGTAGCACAACAAAACCTAAGTGAATTTAGAAAAATATTAACCTATAAATGCAATTGGCTAAATATAGAACTTAGAATAGTTGATAGATTTTATCCAAGTAGTAAAACATGCCATAAATGTGGATATGTAAATAAGGACTTAAAACTTTCAGACAGAGTTTATATATGTCCAGAATGTGGATATGCAGAGAATAGAGACTATAACGCCAGTTTAAATTTGAAAGATTGCGAAATATACAAAATCGCATAATCAAGCGAATGTATATATGTACCGTTGGCTATGCGGGAATTAACGACTGTGGAGTGCTGTGCAAACTGGAGTAGCTTAGGCAAAACAGAGTACGTTGAAGCAGTAAAAATCTTGATATGGATATATTTGTCCATATTTTAAGTAGCAGGTAGAACAGGATGAAATTTAAAGACATATTAAAAGTGGCTTTAAATGGCCTTGGGAGCAGAAAAGGAAGAACCTTTCTCACTTCTCTGGCAGTTGCCATTGGAACTATGCTGATAGTGACTCTTGTGAGTATCGGAACCTCAGGTGAGAATTTAATTTTAAAAGAGGTGGATGTTTCACAGTTAAAGCAAATTCAGGTAATGAACTTTAAATATTATGATATGTATGAAACAGACTCTGGTGATATTGACATGAATGATATGTTCAAAAAGATTGGTGGAGATACCGTTGAGAAGTTTAAAGATATAAAGAATGTAGAAAATGTACAGGCATTTGTAAATACATCTGCAGAAAATATAAAGATAGAAAATAAGGAAGATAATCAAGGAACTAAAATAACGGCACTTTACAATAACGATAATTATTTTACAGATGAAAAAATTGCATCTGTTAGAGATAAAAATAAAGACAGCAGCTTAAAACCTATAATTGCAGGGAGAAATTTAGTAAAATCAGATAAGGAAGCATTACTTGTAAGCAAAAAATATCTGGACTCCATGGGCATAAAAAATTACAATGAAGTTCTGGGAAAGGATGTACTTATTACACAGTTTAAAACCAATAATTCTAATATTACTCTGCAGCCTTTTCAAATTAAAGCAAAGATAGTTGGGATAATAGGAGATAAATTCCATGAGGATGAAAGAATAATATCATCGCTAGATATTGCTTCAGAAATCAGCAGTTATACTTCCCTTCAGAAGGATTACATAGAAAATTTAGGCTATGACAGTGTGATTGTATATACAAAGGATTCAAAAAATGTTCCTACTATAACAAATTCAATAAAGAAAATAGGGTATTTATACGTCAGCTATCAGGATATAATAGAAAAAATACAGAATTCGTTTAAGGTAATAAAAGTGATACTTGCTCTGCTTGGATTGATAGTGTTGTTTGTCGCAAGCTTAGGTATTGTAAATACCATGACTATGGTTATATATGAAAGGACCAGATCTATAGGTATAATGAAGGCGTTAGGTGCAAATAGAAATAATATCCACAACATATTTATCACCCAGTCAGGAGTAATAGGATTTATAGGGGGTATAATGGGAATTGTATTTAGCAGTATAAATTTAAGTATAATTCAGTTTGCATTGAACATGTATATGAAAAGCAGGGATATAACACAATCTGTCAATTTGAATATGCCTCTTTGGCTTCCACTGGCTACTTTGGCTTTTTCAATTGCTATTTCTATAATATCAGGGATTTATCCATCTAGAAAAGCTTCAAAGATGAATCCTGTAGATGCTTTAAATTCATAAGGAGGAATTTACATGAAATTTTCAGATTGTTTAAAAATGGCATTTTCAGATCTTGGCAGGAGAAAAATTCGTACTGTACTTACATCCTTTGGTATAGCTATAGGGGCAATGCTGGTGGTGTTAATGTCAGGTTTTGGACAGGGAATTCAAAAAATAGCCATGGATCAAATAAAACAGATGGATACCATGAGAATAATTCAAGTAAAACCTGAACAAAATAGCAGTAAAAATTCGAAGCAAAATAAAAGTGAATTTAAAAAGATAGACAATACTGTACTTGATAAATTTAAGGGTATGAAGAATGTAGAGGAGGTCAGTGCATCTATTGATACCCAGATACAGGAGGTTTTTATAAATGGAAAAGAAATTTCCGAGGTAAATGTTAAAGGAAGCAATCTGGAACTTCCTATATTTTTAAACTCACAGCAAAATGAAATAAAGTTAGATAAAAAGAAGAGCAAAAAATATGGATATAAGCCTATTATTGCAGGGGAGGTTATAAAACAGGGAGATGAGGATTCTGTACTTTTAGGTCAGGGGCTTGCAGATAAAGCTGGTATAAAGGACTATAAAAGTATTATTGGAAAGAATATAGAAATGAGAGTTTATCTGCCCTCTATTCCAGGACTTCCTGAAAAAGAGCCTCTTATAATAAATGCAAAAGTTTCAGGGGTGGTAAATAAAAATTATGACAATGGAAAAAATGTAATAACAGCTTCCAGTAAAACAGCAGCAAAAATTCAACAATATTATACAGAAGAAGAAAATTACATGGAGGAAAAGGGATATAATAATATAAGCGTGGAAGTAAATACCACAGAGGGCGTAGAGGGTGTGGACAGCAGTATTAAGAAAATGGGATATGTTACAAATTCACAAGTTGAAAGCACTAAAACCTTAAAAACCATGATGACCATAATAAAGGCACTTTTAACTGCCGCAGGTATAGTGGTACTTCTTGTAGCATCTATAGGGGTAATAAATACCATGACCATGGCAGTATATGAAAAGACAAAATCTATAGGCATAATGAAGGCACAGGGTGCATCAAGAAATAATATAAGTAGAATGTTTACAGTTCAAGCTGGAAGTCTAGGATTTATAGGAGGTCTTTTTGGAGGTATAACAGCTCTTGTATTAGGTTTTGTTATAAACAGAATTGTGGTAGTGTATAATATAGGAGGCATACAACCTGGCATGAAAATAATAGATGTGAATATTTCAGTTTTTGTATTTACTTTGTTATTTACTATACTGGTATCTGTAGCAGCAGGTATGGTTCCAGCTAGGAGAGCTTCTAAACTCAATCCTGTGGATTCACTGAGAAATGAATAATAAGGGGGGGAGCTATGAATATTCAAATGTTTGGCACTAAAAAATGCTTTGATACCAAGAAGGCAGAAAGGTATTTTAAAGAGAGAAAAATAAAGTATCAATTTATAGATTTAAACCAAAAAGGACTTAGCAAGAGGGAACTTGAAAATGTTAAAGCTTCTGTAAGTTTAAATAACTTAATCAATATGAAGGTGAAAGAATACAAGACACTAAATATGGACAAGATAAGAAGCAGCAGTGTGAAAGAAGAACTACTTTTAAATAACCCTAAATTGTATAAAACCCCTATAGTTCGAAATGGTAAACAGGCTACTATTGGATATGAACCTGAAGTATGGAAAAACTGGGAATAACAGATATTGACCACAGTAGTCAATGGTGATATAATTTCATTATTGACTACTGTGGTCAATTTGATTAATTCATTTAGAAGAAGGTGATATTATTTTCTCAAAATTTTTCAACTTAAGTGAGGAAAAACAGCAGCGTATTTTAAATGCGGCATTAAAAGAATTTGCACAAAAAGGCTATAAAAATGCGTCTACAAACCAGATTGTAAAAGATGCTGATATATCGAAAGGGTTGTTATTTCACTATTTTAAAAATAAGAAGCAGTTATTTTTATTTTTATATGATTATTGTATAGAACTTAGTATGAAAGAATTTTATAAACAAGTTAATTTAGATGAAAAAGATTTTTTTGTTAAATTGAGACAAATTCAACTAATTAAATTAGAATTATTAAGTAAATATCCGGAAATACTCAAATTCATAGAAGTTGCAAATATAGAAGAATCAAATGATGTAAAAAATGATTTAGAGATTATAAACAAAGAAGCCATAGAAAGTGCTTCTCGTAAAGTATTTGAAGATATTGATGTTTCTAAATTTAGAGAAAATGTGGATGTAAAGAAAACAATAAATATAGTTATGTGGACTTTTAAGGGATTCAATGAGAAGTTGATGGAAGATGCAAAATTATCCCCTTCAAGGCAAATTGATTATAAAAAAGCCATTGAGGAAATAAATGTATATACAAAAATGCTTAAAAATTGTTTTTATAAATAATATTTTTTAAAATAGTCAACTCATAAAGGAAGAAGGTGTTTCATGTGCTGGATATGGTTAAAAGTTTTAAAGAGCTTACTCCTGAACTTGAAAAATTTGCAGGAGGTAAGGGATATATGCTATCTAAGATGTTTCAGGAGGGCTATCCTGTACCGGAGGGATTTGTAATTTTACCTGCAGCTTTTCAAGAAGGAAAGGTTAGCAGTGAAGCCTGGAATAAAATACAGTACTATTTAAATGCACTTAAAGAGAAAAGAGGAAAGGCTTCTTTTGCAGGGGAGTTTGAAACAGTTCTAAATGTAAAAACATATGAAGAGATTAAAAATGCCATAGATATAGTTTTTAAATCCACACAGACAGAAAGGGTAAAAGTATATAGTTCTATTCAGGGTATAGATAGGTCCCATCAGATTGCTGTGGTGGTTCAACTCATGGTACAATCTGAAATTTCCGGGGTGCTCTTTACCGCTGATCCAATTACAGGAAGTCATGTGAATATGGTAGGGAATTTTGTATATGGATTAGGAGAAAAACTTGTATCAGGAGAATCAAATGCACAAATTTTTACACTTAAAAGACCTAAGGGAAAGTATGAGGGACCTACAGACTTAAAAAAATATGCCTCAAAATTATATAAGTATTCCTCCAGTCTTCATATAAAATACAAGGCTCCCCAGGATATTGAATGGGCTGTAGAGGGCGGAAAATTATATATACTTCAGACAAGGCCCATTACAACCTTAAAGACAAGTAATCTAGATACCTATGAATGGAATGATTCTCTTGATGGAGATTATATTTGGACCAATAACAATGTGGGAGAGGCAATGTCTGATGTTTTTACCCCACTGAGCTGGTCAATTATAAGAGATTTAGATGAAGAACAAACTCCGATCCCCGGGTATTACCTATTTTCTGGTAATATATATGGAAGAGCATACACAAATATAAGTTATGCATTGTCTATATATCCTGCCTTTGGTAAGAGTATAAAGTCTCTTATGGGAATAATGAGCGAAGTATTTGGACAAATGCCAGAGAGAGTAGAGATACCTATTTATCCATTTTCTAAATTAGGTTTGATAAAACAAATGTTTCCTACAATAGGTCACCGTTTAAAAAAAATTATTGAAAGTTCCAGTAAAATACCAGACCATTTAAAAGATTCACCTAAATGGTGTATAAATATGAGAAAAAGGATTGGCGAAATAAAAAGCAGAGAAGAGCTTTATAACTTATGGAAAAAAGAACTTTTGCCTTATAATTTTAAAGCTTTATGGATTGCGCTTGCAGGTGGGCGTAAAATGGTACTTGCCAATAAACTGAAAAATGAACTTGTAAACCTGGTGGGAATTGAGGATACTAATATACTAATGTCAAATTTCAGGGAAAATTCATCTCTTGAAAGTCTTGGTCCCATTGTAGGAATATCAAAGATTATAAGGGGAGAAATGAGCAGGGATGAATACAAAATACAGTACGGCCATAGGGGACCCCATGAATTTGAACTATCCATACCGGATTCTCTGGAGGATGAAAGCTGGCTTAATAACCAAATAGAAGAATTTAAAAAATCAAATACAAATGTAGAAGGCTTGCTGAATAAGCAGAAGACAGAATATGAAAATGCTTTGAAGGAATTGAAAAAGCGCTTTCCTCGGAAAGTACGAAGCATTGAGAAAAAAATGATAAAGGCAAATAAAGCAGCACGTCTCAGGGAATCAGTGCGTTCAGAGTGGACCAGGGCATTTAGAGTAAACCGTGCTTTTGCCCTTAAGGCAGGAGAGCTTACAGGTATAGGAGATAATGTATTTTTTTTATACATTGATGAAGTTTTAAATCTGCTTTTAGGAGATGATTCTAAAGTAAAGCATATTACTGCAAGAAAAAATAATTATAATAAATATAAAAAATTGCCTCCACTGCCATCCATTATCCGTGGAACTTTCAATGCTTTTAGTTGGTTACAAAATCCAAATAGAAGAAGTGATTATTATGATTCTAATGCGGCTGCAGCTGACCAATCTGCTCCTGAAGCATTAAAGGGATTTGCGGGAGCAGCAGGAAAAGTAGAAGGAATTGTGAGAATCATCATAAATCCTGAAGATGGAGAAAAATTTAAGACAGGTGAGATTTTAGTGGCAGCTACTACTAATGTGGGTTGGACACCTCTTTTTCCACGGGCCGCAGCTATAATTACAGATATTGGTGCACCATTATCTCATGCTGCCATAGTTGCCAGAGAACTTGGTATTCCAGCGGTAGTTGGATGTGGTAATGCCACTGCAAGACTTAATACGGGAGATAGAGTCATAGTTGATGGTGGGCATGGAATTGTGCAGATTGTTAGTGAAAATGATTGATTGTGTGTCAGAAGATTGCTATAGATTGCTATGATAAAATGTAATTACAATCTTAAGTTAATGGAGTGATTCTAGGGTTCAGATGGAGAAAGCATTTCTTATAAGCAAACTCCACTTAAACCTTAGAATCACTACTATTCAATCGAATGAGTTGGTAGTAAGACTAAACCTATATATGAAATTGGATTGTAAATCCTATAATTAATACAGTGCAAATACATAGCCTTAATGATGATGGATTATATGATCAACTTGATGTTGCTGAAAATAGTGGCAGTATAATATCCAGTATTTTTACTGGATTTACTGTAGATGTAGAAGAATTGTTTAAGTAGTGTAAAAGAATTCCAATACCTACTATATTCAAATTAGGATGCGGGAGATAAGGAAATATCTATTATAACTTTTAAGGAGGATAGAAGCTTTTGTATTGAAATAGGCGATAATGGAGATGTTATTCCTGAAAATATAATAGAAAAAATTTTCAATAGAGGTTTTTCTACAAAAGTTAAACAAAATGATCTTCATGGATTCGGACTGTATATTACTAAACAATTAGTTGAGAAAAATAATGGGACTATATCTGTAGAAAGTATTACAGAAAAAACTAAATTTTTGATAAAGTTTAAAATAGAGTAAATAGATAAAGCTCTTATATAGAAAGGTGGCTAAAATATTGTATCATATTTTTCAAAAATTAAACCTATTTTTTGTGTGTATATCTACAATAAACTATAGATAATATAGTACTTATAAAACATAGTGGATTACAAGGCAAATATTATTTCACATAGCAAGGGAAATGATTTTGGGTGAATTAGTAAAAGAGTTTAAAAATACAGGTTCAGACTATAAACAAAAGGTTTATACAATTTGACAAAACATTATTTAAGGAATATACCTATAGTGTAAATACACGAAAATCAAGAAAGGTGATAGCTTATGGAGAAAAACATTTATGAGAAGAAACCATCCCCTTGTAACTGTCTTAATATTAGAAGGGCTTCACAAGCAATAACAGAAATTTATAATGAATTTCTGCTGCCAATTAACTTGAAGATAAGTCAATTCTCTTTACTTAAACATATAAACCAATTAGAGCCAGTGAGTGTAAGTGAACTGGCTGTATAATCATAAGAACTTTGGAAATGGAAGGTAGATGTATTATGCTATATGCGTAATAACTATAAGGAAGCTTATAGGTCGCTTATTATAAATGCCTGCTGCAGTAATGAAAATTATAAAGTGCGTGAAATGGCTTGCTCAATTTGTAGGGAACTTTGTTTACAATGATTTTTTCACAAGTTCAAATTTAAATTATTTATGAGCTAATATTAATTTACAGAAAAAATATTAAATCATAGCAATTAACAAGTATTATACTAGGAGAATGATTTTATGGAGAATCTAATGGGATATAGAAAATAATAATTTATTAATGGCCTTATCTATACTTGTATCATTTAGATTATTAAGCCATTTGGAAGAAATCACAACATATGTACGGTTGATGGATTTACTTCTTAAATAGGAATAGATTATTTGAGATTCGTCCATTTTTTCCTTATGCAGTTCTATGGACTTTTTTATAGCTTTATTATTAAAGTAGAATAAAATATTACTTTTCACAGAAGATTTCAATTTTTGAAAATCAATGTTTTCCAAATAATATTTTTTACTAAAAATGACTTTATTTCCTTTGATAAGAAAAAATTTAATATTATTATGTTCTAAATGTTCAAGAAAAGCAATATTTTTATTTTTTTTTACAAATTTACAGATATTAGCTCTATTTAGTAGATAATTTACTGAACTTATATAATCCCTATATTTAGCAGCATTTTCAAAATTAAATTTATCTGATGCTTTATTCATAGTATATTCCATTTCTTTAAGAATGCTTTTATCAGTGCCATTGAGCAGATTTATTATTTTATCCAAAATAGTAGAGTACTGCTTTTCTACAGTACTGTCTAAACACATACCTAAACACAAATCTAAAGAATAATTTAAACAGTATGAAGCTTTTTTAAAATTATTGCTGCAAAATATTTTGCAGCATTCCTTTATACCTTGAATGCCTCGTTCTACTGTGTTTCTACTTGGGTATGGTCCAAAGTAAAGATTTCCGTCATTTTTTACATATTCATTGGAGATTTTAATATCAGGATATTTCTGGTTAATCTTTATATAGCAATAAGCTTGGGTATTCTTCATTTGTTTGTTATATATAGGCTTTATTTGTTTTATTAATTTACATTCCAGCATAAATGCTTCAAATTCTGTATCCGTAAGTATATAGTCAAAATCTCTTAGGTTTTTAACTAACTTTAGAACTTTTGGAGTATGTGATTTTGAATTTTGAAAATATGATGCAATTCTGTTTTTTAGGTTTTTTGATTTTCCTACATATATGATACTATTGAGGGAATCCTTCATAAGATATACGCCAGGAGAAGAAGGAAGTTCTTTAATTTTTTCTTTTAAATCCATAGACATTTTCTCCTAAACACATGCATGATCTGATTATAGTATAGATTAAAGCTGTAATATATACAAGTGAATTTCATAGATTATAACATGGTTGACTAATCAACGGTATTATGTTATTTTATCTAATGAAAGGGGCAAAGTAGAATTGAATGATAAAGCACAAACTTTAATTAAGTTAACTAACAATATATATAGATGTACCCAGGTTTATATTGATAAAAAACTAAAAAAATATAATCTTACTACAGGTACATACCCCTATTTACTTGTATTAAGTAAAAAGGAAGGTATAAGTCAAAGTGATATAAGCAGAGAGCTTAGTGTAGATAAATCCATGTCTGCAAGAACCATTAAAAGGTTAATATCCTTGGGTTATATAAGAAAAGAGGAAAATAAGGAAGATATAAGGGCATATAAACTCTATATAACGGATAAAGCGAGAAATATAATTCCTGAAATCATAGAAACCATTCACAATTGGATTGATATTTTAATAGAGGGAAATGATAAGAAGAAGGTTAAAATATCTATAGAATTTTTAGAACAAATTTTAGAAAATGGCAAAAAATATAGGGAGAAAAACTGTGAAAGGATGAAAAAGAATTGAATAAGACTGAAAATCAAACCTATGAAAAAAGATGGATAATTTTATTTACTGTTATTTCAGCTACTTTTATGGCCACGCTGGATGGAAGCATTGTAAATGTGGCCCTACCTAATATGTCAGATAAACTAAATGTTAATATGGCACAGATTTCATGGGTGGTTACTAGTTTCCTTATAACCATTTCAGCTACCATTTTAATATTTGGAAGACTGGGAGACATAAAAGGAAAAACGAGAGTATTTAAGTTTGGATTGGTGGTTTTCACATTAGGTTCTTTTTTATGTGGGCTCACGGATTCATTACCTTTACTTGTAGCCGCAAGAGTTGTACAGGCAATAGGAGCTGCTGCCAC
Organism: Clostridium kluyveri DSM 555; assembly: GCF_000016505.1. Lineage (NCBI taxonomy): Bacteria > Bacillati > Bacillota > Clostridia > Eubacteriales > Clostridiaceae > Clostridium > Clostridium kluyveri. The sequence continues at coordinate 1,734,128 of NC_009706.1, read as the reverse complement.
AATGGCCACCAATCAAGGAATTATAACTCAGGTTTTTCCAAAACATGAAAGGGGTAGAGCACTTGGGCTGATAGGAACTTTTGTTGCACTGGGTTCTATGGCAGGTCCACCTATTGGAGGACTAATTGTCTCTGCTGTAAGCTGGGAATATATATTTTTAATCAATGTGCCTATTGGGATAATTGTATTTATAATGGCAATGAAAGTACTACCAAAATCTCATAATGTAGTTGAGGAAAAAGTAGATAGAAAAGGCTCTCTTCTATTTACTGTATTTATAGTACTTTTGTTTGGAGCACTGCTTCAAGGCCAGAGCATAGGATACAATAATCCTTTTGTAATAAGTGCCTTTATTATTTCATTTGTATCCTTTGTAATATTTATTATTGTGGAAAATAAAATACAAGTTCCCCTGCTTGAACTTGGAATTTTTAAGAACAGCTTATTTTCTATAAGTATAATATGTGCCTTTATTTCTTTTATTTGTATTGGTGCTTCAAATATAATATTACCCTTTTATTTTCAGGATGTATTAAAATTTTCACCTGCTGCAACAGGACTATTTATGATGGTATCTCCTGTGGTATTATCTATAGTGGCTCCTATTAGCGGATATATGTCAGATAAGATTGGCTCGGAAATACTTACATTAATAGGTCTTTTGCTTACAAGCATAGGTCTATTTTTAATATCTAGTTTAAGTGAAAAATCTTCTCTAATTATTTTAGTAGTATATATAGTAGTTATGACTATAGGAAATGGAATGTTTCAATCCCCTAATAATTCACTGGTTATGTCAACTGTATCTAAAAATAAACTTGGTATAGCCGGAAGTGTAAATGCACTTATTAGAAATCTGGGGTTGGTTTTAGGTACAGCTGTTGCCACTTTACTTCTGTATAATAGAATGAGTTACAGGATTGGATATAGGGTAGTGGATTATGTTAAGGGCAGGGATGATATATTTATCTATGGAATGAGATGGGTATATATATCTGCTGGAATTTTATGTTTAGTGGGAGTTGCAATTACAGCTTTAAGGTTTTATCGAAATAAAGGAGATGAAATCAAACTTAAAATGAAAAAATCAAAAACATCGGAAGATAATGCAATTTGACATATTATTTAAATTAGAAGAATATAATAGAGGGTGAAAGCGTGTATATGAAAGGAATCCGGAATGATTTACTTTAGGTATCCTCATAAATATAAATATCCTTTTGAAATTGAAGAGCCTTATTATCGTAATGATACTTACAAAGAAGATCTTAAAAAATCCATAAAACTGAAGGAACAAAAGCTTGCCCCTGATAATTTTAGCATACAATATCCATTTATAGACCCTTCAAATTGTAAAGGAAGTGGTGTGGATAAAGTTAATAATGAAATTATAAATCAGGTAAGTGAACTTTTTAAAAAGCAGGTGCTTCAAATCGGAGTTGTAGATTTTAATGAAGTACTTGGAAATTATGAAGTAATGTTAAATAAGAATGGGATTTTAAGCATATTATTTAGTATGTATACTTATGTAAATAGGGCCGCTCACGGTATTACTCTGTATTCTTCCATGACAGCCAATGTAAAAACTGGCCAAATTTATAGTTTCAGCGATCTTTTTAATAGCAAGGTATATTATAAAGGCTTTTTAGATCCTCTAGCAAAAAAATATATCAAAGAAAATAACATTACTTTAATTAATGAATATAACGGAATCACTGAAAATCAGCAATTTTATTTAACTCCTAATAGTCTAGTGCTTTATTATCAAATTTATGAATATACACCTTATTATTACGGACTGTTTAAAATAGAAATTCCATATGAGAAAATAGTAAATATATTAAATCCCGTTGGTCCCATAAATAAATTGATATAGAAATGCTAATATTTTTAATGAAAGGGGTATTCTTATTTTAGATACCTCTTCTTGCTGTGTTTAAAATTCAAGTTGTGGTGACAGCATAGCTAAAATAGTTACCTTATTTTAGGTGGCATTTAAGCACGTTGTATCTATTTAAGAAAAAATATCTATTAACATATTGATAGTATCTAAAAAAGATACTATAATATTTATATACCATTGGAAAAAGTACTCTTCATAAGCAAACTTCATCTGAGCCTTAGAATCATTTCATGAGAGTAAATTAAAGGAGTAAAGAGCTTAATGATATTAAAAAAGTTTGATAAAAATTGTAATTTTATTTCCATATTTAATACAAAAAATGGATTTTATATGAGAACAGGAATATTGGATGACAGGGGAAAAGACACCGGAATAGAAGCATTTCAATCTTCTTTTCCCGAACTTATAGATATAGGAATTATGGGCCATTGTGTTCATGGGAAATCTGGATTGTGCTTAAAGGCAGGAGTTCAATGCTATCAAGATGGTATGAATATACAGGATGAAAATATGAGTTTAGAAAGTTATATTACAATAATAAATGAAATAAAAGGAAAAACTTTTCAGGTAGCCCTTGGAGGAAGAGGTGATCCTAATAAACATGAAAATTTTGATGAAATATTAAAGTATACAAGGATAAATAATATTGTTCCCAATTACACTACCTCAGGATTTTTGTTAAATGAGACAGAAGTGGAATTAACAAAGAAATATTGTGGTGCAGTTGCAGTTTCGTGGTATTTTCACGAGTATACTACAAAGGCCATAGACATGTTTATACATTCTGGCATGAAAGTTAATATTCATTATGTATTGAATAATAAAAGTATTGAAAAAGCATTATACATGCTTGATAATAATATCTTTCCCAAAGGTATAAATGCAGTTATATTTTTGTTACATAAGCCTGTGGGCATGGGCAGAGAAGATAAAGTGTTAAAATATGAAGATATACCTGTGAAAAATTTCTTTAGTAATATAATGTCAAAAAAATATCCTTTCAAAATAGGCTTTGACAGCTGTAGTGTACCGGCATTAATAAATTTTAATAGTAATTTTAATATTTATAGTATTGATACCTGTGAAGCAGCTAGATGGTCAATGTATATTACCCCGGATATGAAAGCGCTGCCCTGTAGTTTTGATCAGGAATTAAAATGGTCTGTGGACTTAAAAAGTAAAAGTATAAGTGATGCCTGGAATAGTGATATATTTGAAAGTTTTAGAAATAAATTAAAAAGATCCTGTCCCAATTGTAGGGAAAAAGTTAATTGCATGGGAGGATGCCCATTATGCAGAAGTATTATATTGTGCAATAGAGAGGAAATGTATAAATTATGAAAATAAGAATGGATTTTGTTACCAATAGTTCTTCGTCAAGTTTTATCTTAGGTGTAAAAGATGAACTGACAAAGGAAAAAATATTAAATATGATGAAAGTACCTGAAGATTCACTTCTGAGAGGGTTAGCTGATGAGTTTGCCTCTATTATTTATTCAAACTCATCAAAATTTAAATTAGATGAAATATTAGAAGATTACGGATGTGAGGATATTTCCGAGTTGCCAGATATGTATAAGAAAATAATTGGTAATGATGAATTTATATTTTATGAAGGTTCAGTGTCAGATGAAATAAGTAGTATCTATAGTACTTTATGTCATATGGATTTTGATTATGAAGATGAAAATTTTATATTTTATAAGGAAGCTGGATATTAGAGAAGATACGAATAGTCAATTTGGATTATTGCCTATTCGTGTATATAAAATTTAACATAAACTGCCTTACCAATAACTTTGAAAGAATCTTCTTCTAGATCTTTTTTAGATAAGGCTATAGGTCTATATTTATGATTTTCTGGTAATATTATTAAGCTATCTCCACATTTTAATACTCTCCTTAGTATAATACCCATATTTTTAACCTGTATAAGCATTAATTTATTATCTTCTATATGATCCTGTTTATAAATACACACTAAATCATCTTTAAATATACGGGCATTTGACATGCTGTTATCTTCAATTTTGAAGAAAAAGTAATTTTTAGAAAGCTCTTCAGGCTTGTCAAAATATTCATATCCGCTGATATTTTCAGCGATAAATAGTGATGGATGATTTTTAGTAATTTGAAATATAGGAATCCTTGACAGGTAATTGGATTCCACTTTTTTTATGTTTGTTACGCCAATTAGATAATCTATTGAAACATTAAAATGATCTGATAAAAGCTTCAGTGTTTCAATATTAGGTTGTAGTCTTCCAAGTTCATATTTTGATATATTTGCTTTGGTGAGATTTAAAATTGAAGCAATTGCTCCTTGGGTTAAATTGTTTTCTTCTCTAAGCTCTCTAAGTCTCATTGCAAAATTCATAATTGTACCAACCCCCAAGTATATTTTATAATAAATACAATAAAAACCATATTTTATTTCTAAAAAAGATATTATATTATAAAAGTTTCTAAAAAAGCTACTTACGTTACTCGAAAATTGTCTAAAATATCTCCAGTAACAGGTTGGCATAAGTACTGGTCAAATACCTAAATATGTAAAAATATTTATGAAAGCTCTGGGAATTCCCGGAGCTTTCATAAATTAAAGTAAATTCAACAGTATTGAAAATATTTAGCTTATGGAAATATAAATATTACAAAAATGTAAGATTCATATTTAGGTTGTAAGATTGAAGTCATTGTTATAGTGCAGCCGAAAAAATATAATGAAAATAAAGATGATTATCTGTAACAAATTATAGAAAAAGGGGAAAAGCTATGGGTGATATATTGAAAGTTGAAAATTTAACAAAAATCTATGGTGAAGGAGAAAACATGGTAGAGGCATTAAAAAATGTATCCTTTACTGTAAATAGAGGTGAATTTATAGCAATAATGGGAGCTTCCGGTTCCGGTAAAAGCACCCTTCTCCACACCATAGGTGGACTTGATAGGCCCACATCTGGCAAGGTGTATGTTGATGGTGAGGATATATATAAACTAAATGAACAAAAGTTGGCTATATTCAGAAGGAGAAATATTGGCTTTGTATTTCAATTCTTTAACCTTATACCGGTTTTAGATGTGGAGGAAAATATATCTCTTCCTGCACTTTTAGATAAGGAAAAAGTGGATAAGAATTATTTAAATGAAGTAATAGGTATGCTGGGATTGAAAGATAGGATAAAGCACCTTCCATCCCAGCTTTCGGGAGGTCAGCAGCAGAGGGTATCCATTGGCAGGGCTTTTATAAATAAACCTGCTTTGATTCTGGCAGATGAACCTACTGGAAATTTAGACAGTAAAAATGGCAGAGAAGTTATAGAACTTTTAAAATTGTCCTCTAAAAAATATAATCAAACTTTGATTGTTATAACCCATGATATGAATGTAGCTGAGCAAGCAGAAAAGATAATTACCATAAGTGATGGGGAGATAAAATGGAATGAGTAAATTTAAATAGGGGGTGATAAATACATGAAAAGCTATAAGGAAATAACAGATAAATATTTAAAACATAATGAAAAGAGAACAGTGCTTACTATTTTGGGAATAATACTTTCTGTAGCCCTAATAACCTCTGTAGGACTTTTTATAAAGAGCTTGCAAAATTCATTTATTGAAAGTACCATAAAATCAGAAGGTGGATTTCATGTTAAAATTTCAGATATAAGTGATGAGGGTTATAATGAATTAAAAAACAATGTTAAAATTGACAGCATAGGTATTCAGGAAAACTGGTTTCAATGTGATGCAAATGGAGGCAAAAAGATAGAAATTGATAAGTTCGATAAAAATTCTCTAGAGCTTTTGCCAGACTATTATAAAGCGATTAAAGGAAGGCTTCCACAGAAAGAAGGGGAAATAGCATTTGAGAATTGGATATTTAAATATATGGACAATTCTCCCAATATAGGTGATACTGTAAAATTAAGAACAGCTGATGGAGAGGTAAAAAATTTTAAAATTACAGGAATTATTCCAAATCAAATTCAAACTCAGTACAGTGGCACTGCTTTGGGAATGACCTATTCAAATAAATTTGATATAGAAAGATCAACAATATATATGACTATATATAAAAGTGCAGGAATACGTGATACCGTAGAAGAGTTAAGTAAGAAATTTAAGGAAAACTGCATAAGTAATAAGCATCTATTGGATTACTTAGGCGAAGGCAGCAATGATTTGAATAGAAGTCTGTATTCTACGGCAGCAATAGTAATAGTTATAATTATAATGGCTACTATAGCAGTTATATATAATTCATTTCAAATAAGTGTAATGGAGAGAATGAAACAATTTGGACTTTTGAGGGCCGTGGGAGCCACACCTTCCCAGATAAGAAAAATAGTTTTGAGAGAAGCTTCCATAATAAGTATTGTGGGGATTCCGCTGGGACTTCTAGGGGGAATATTTGCAATGTTTGTGGTAAGTAAAGTATTTAGCATAATGTCAGATACACTATTTGGGGCTTTAAAAATAGTAATTCCATATTATGTACTTATTATAAGTGTTCTGGTAGGATTAGCAGCTGTATATGTATCTGCATTTATTCCTGCAGGATCTGCAGGGAAAGTGTCACCTTTAGCTGCCATAAGCAGTAGGGCGTATATATCAAGGGAAAAGATAAATAGAAACAGGGGAAGAATACTTAAAAATTTTTTAAATGTGGAAAGTGTTATGGCATTTAAAAATATAAAAAGAAATAGGAAAAAGTTCAGGGTTACTGTTTTTTCCATGGTAATAAGTATAGCCTTATTTATATTTTTCTCCTCTTTTATAAGTATGATGCAAAATTTCACAGAAGCTCCGTCTGAAAGTGATAAAATGCATTTTCAGGTTATTGGTATAATTGATAAAAGTGGTGATAGCTCCCTTAAGACTGATATTATAAATAAAATAAAGAAAAATGATTTTGTAGATAAAGCATATATATCTTATGGAACCTATTCATCGAATATTTTTATTTCTGATGACAAAAGAAACAGCTATATAGTTAAAAACGCACCTGAAATATATAAAAAAGTAAATTTTGAAAATCAAGATATGAATTCTCTGGATACGGTTATTGACATATATGACAAGGATAAAATGACGAGTATTAAAAACTATATAAAATATGGTAAAATGGATACTGATTACATGAAACAGGAAAATGGAGTTATCCTAGTTAAAAATAATATAATAACTGTAAATAAAAAATATTATAATGGGCCAATTGTCAGTTTAAAAGTTGGTGACAGCTTTTATATAAATAAAAACATAATTTATAAGGGCATGACTGGTGAAGATTATACGGAAGAGAATAATGGTTCCAATTTAGCAAATTACAACATGGTTAAGGTTAAAGTGGCAGCTGTAGTGGAAAGTGAACCTTATTATTTTTATAATGGTGATAATAGGGCTTTCCATATAATAATGACAAAAGATGTTATGAAAAATATAACCGGAAAAGATACAGATAACCTCCCAATTAAAACAGCAGATGTAACATTGAAAGATGAGGAAAATGAGGATAAATTTAATGAATTCATACAGCCCTTATGTGATAGTAATGGGGCAAAATTAAGAGATATAGTTAAAATAAATCAGTCAAGGAGAGCGGATTCACTTCAGCTTTTAATTCTTATGTACGGTTTTATAGCTGTAATATCTTTCATAGGAGCCGTTAATATAATAAATACTATAACTACAAACTTGACTTTAAGAAGAAAAGAAATAGCCTCTTTAAATGCGCTTGGCATGACTTATGAAAATATAAGGTTTATGATTTTAACAGAAGGAGTTCTATATGGATTATATGGTGCTTTTTATGGAGGAATTGTAGGAAGCCTAATATCTTATGCATTGTCTTTTTCCATGAGGAAAATTATGGATTTTACATGGACTATCCCATGGAATATGATATTTATTAGTGCAATAGCTGCAATACTTATAGGACTCATATCTGTAATTAAACCTCTATCAAAGATTAAAAAAGAAAATATAATAGATGTCATAAGAGAAGAAGATTAGTTGTAATCTATCGGATGATTATTACAACACATATTTTAAAATATAATTTTTAGTGGAGGTGGCTAATTTGAGTAAAATATTGCTTCTTGAGGATGATAAAGCACTGGCCCTTGGAATTGAATTTACACTTATGGATGAAGGATATGATGTTGTAAAATGCTCATATGCTCGGGAAGCAGTAGAGGCTTTCAATAGTGAAGTTTTTGATATTTTGGTGTTAGACATAATGCTTCCAGATGGAAATGGATATGATGTATGTAAATATGTACGTAAAAAAAGTCAGGTTCCAGTTATATTTCTAACTGCCTGTGATGAAGAAGTAAATGTAGTTTTAGGACTGGATATAGGAGCAGACGATTATATAACAAAACCCTTTAGGGTAAAGGAATTTGTATCTAGGATTAAAGCTATTTTAAGGAGAACAGAAAGTAATAATTATAAGCCTAAAATATTTAGATGCAAAGATATAGTTTTAAATGCAGAAACATTGGAAGCCTATAAAAAAGGACATGATTTAGCACTTTCCATGCAGGAATATAAGCTTCTTTTACTATTTATGAATAATGCCCAAAGGGTCATGAGTAGGGAAGAGATATTGGATAATTTAACTGATGGAAGCGGGGAGTATTTTGACACAAATACTCTTTCTGTGTATATAAAAAGGATAAGAGAAAAGATAGAACAGGATTCTTCAAATCCTGAGTACATAAAAACTAAAAGAGGCTTTGGGTACCAGTGGGATATAAAAGTTGAAAGGGAGTAAAATAATATGATTTTGTATTATGAAAATCCGGAAATTAAGAGGAGTTCATGCATTATATTGATTCTGGCAATGGTATTTATAGCAGTGAACTCTTTTATTCTCCATAGAGGTTATGAAATGGTGAAAAAAGATTATATAAATAACAATGCAGCTTTAATAGGAAAAATAGTAAGAATTCACCCCGAACTTGAGGATGAAGTGGTGCCCGTAATAACAAAGGAAAGCAGCTTAAAAGATGTTGAATTTGGAATAAAAATACTGAATAAGTATGATTATAAGGAAAATTTAAATATAAACTTATTACCTGGATTAAAAGAGGATTATAGTACTTTGAGTAAATCTATGCTTTTTTCTATGGCATGTTTTTTTGTAATTGTATTTTTAATAAATAGCATGGAATATGTAAAAATGTATAGAAAGCTGGAGAGTCTTATGTTTGCAGCAAAAAATGTAATAGATTACAATTTTGATGTAGGTATTTATGAAAATACTGAGGGTATATTTGCAAGGCTTGCTCATACATTTAACAATATGAGAACTATTTTAAAAAATAACTTAATTCAAATTCAGAAAGAAAAAAATTTTCTAATAAACACCCTGTCAGATATATCCCACCAGATAAAAACTCCTATTTCTTCTTTGATAATATATAATGACATACTTTTAAATAGAAAAATAAATGAAGAAAAGAAAATTGAATTTTTAAGGATTAGCCAGAATCAGCTAAATAGAATTCAGTGGCTTGTAAAGAGTTTGCTTCAACTTGCAAGACTTGATGTAGGAGCAGTAAGATTTGAAATAAAAAGTAATGATATAAATAAAACTGTAACAGCTTCTATAGAATCACTTAAAATAAAGTCAGAAAGTGCAGATGTTAAAGTTGAATTTTATCCTGAAGAGAATGAAATTATGGTTAATCATGATCCAAATTGGATAAATGAAGCTATTATAAATATAATTAAGAATGCCATTGAGCACACTAAACCAGGTGGGAAAGTTCAGGTATTTACGGAGAAATCTCAGGTATGTTCTAGAATAATGGTTAAGGACAATGGCGAAGGAATACACAGGGAAGAAATTAAACATATATTTGAGAGATTTTATAAGGGAAGAACAAATAGAAGTGAAGAATCTATTGGAATTGGGCTGGCACTTTCAAAATCCATAATTGAAGGAAATCAGGGCATGATTAATGTAAAAAGTAAAATAGGTAAAGGAACTACCTTTGAGGTTGTTTTTTTAAATAGGTTCATTTGATTTATCCATATATCAAAAATTAAGAGGATTATATATAATAAATTATATCAATTATTGAAGAAAGGAATGTGTATGATTTCTGATTTTTTACTGGTAGGAGGAATTATTTGTGCCGCTATAGTTATAATGGTGGTTAAAGATAAAAAATCAAATAAATAACATTCTATATTAATAGCACACAGAATTTAAGATGCTAATATTTTTTAAATCTAAAAAAGTACTTTATCTGTCGTAGTAATTGTGTTATAATAAAATTACTACGACAGATAAAGTAAAATGAGGTGAATTCTTTGATAAGTAGTGATGTTATCCGGGGATATAATGATATAATCATTCTTTTTATGCTTTTAGAGGATGAATCTTATGGATATGAAATATCAAAAAATATCAGAAGGTTATCTGAGGATAAGTATATTATAAAAGAAACTACTCTTTATTCAACATTTAATCGACTTGAAAAAAATAAATATATAGAGTCTTTTTATAAGGATGAAACCTTTGGAAAAAGACGTACTTATTATAGAATTACTCCTCTTGGTCGAGTGTATTATAAAGAAAAGTGTCGGGAATGGGATTTGACAAAAGAAGTAATAAATAAATTTATCAAGGAGAGCTAACAAAATGGAAACTATAAAAAATTATTTGGACAATGTATTTGCCGCCCTTCCAAAAACAGATGAACTATTTAAACTAAAAAATGATTTATTGATTAATATGGAGGAAAAGTACAATGAGTTAAAAAGTGAGAAAAAATCAGAAAATGAAGCTATTGGTATTGTAATTTCAGAGTTTGGCAATATTGATGAATTAATCGGTGAACTTGGAGTTAATCTTCATGAAGATGAGATGAATTTTCCAACTATTACTGAGGAAGAAGTAAAGAATTATATGACTATGAAAAAACAAACAGGTATATTAGTGGGAATAGGTGTGTTTTTGTGTATTACAGGTACTGCTTTATTAATATTAATTACTACTCTTGTAGATGAAGGTATTATTGGCAGAGGATTTTCTGAAGATACAGGATATATGATTGGCCTTATTACATTATTTGTTATGATCGTACCTGCAGTGGCTCTATTTATTTATTCCGGTATGAAGTCTGAGAGATATAAATATTTGAAAAAAGGTTTTAATGTGCCCCTTTCTGTAAAATCCCTATTGCAGCAGAGATATAATGGTTTTACATCAACTTATATGGTATCTTTAATACTAGGTGTGTGTCTTTGTGTTTTATCTCCAGTTTCAATTTTTGCAGCATCTGTTTTTGGCGATACTGCGTCTATCTATGGAGTAATTGTCTTACTTATTATAATAGCAATTGCTGTTTTTATATTTATATATTATGGAAGTATTAAAGAAAGTTTTACATTTCTTTTAAGGATTGATAATTTTTCAAAAGAAAATGTAGAAAATAATAAAGTTATTGGTGCAGTTGCTGCTATACTATGGCCTTTGGCGGTGTGTATTTTTTTAGTTAGTGGGCTTGTTTTTAATAAATGGTATATTAATTGGATTATATTCCCTATAACTGGTATTTTATTTGGGATGTTCAGCTCAGTTTACAGTATTATCAAAAAACGAAAAGATTAATATTTCATTTTCTTTTATGGTGATACAATTAATATGTAAACTTTCTCATTAATATAAGTGATTGTATTTACGAGGAAAAAGATAAATATAGTTGCGATGGCTAATAATAAATATTCATGGATAAATAAGGTGCAGTTATAGTATAGATTTTAATTTGAGAAATTTTGAGAGGACTGAATAGATTTTTCGTCCACCTCCAATAGTGTAAAAAAACTGGGGGTTCGATGAACTTAAAAAATAAGATTTAATAAGGGTTTGTGATTTTTATTAACACTTCATTAACATGTTGATATTTTCATAAACCCTGTTATAATAATATATAAATGGGATTTTAGACTACCTATAAGGAATTGAAACCTATAGGCTCATTAGTAAGTGACTCAATGATTTTGGTTCTATGCATATAATAAGTTTAATGATAAATTCTCAGCTGTTTGAAACTAGGTAGTATCATCATATGCAGCTTATATTTCCCAAGGTAAGTACTTTACCATATTTAGCTTCGTTGTCATATTTGGAACTTCTTAATCCTGTACTCCATATTTTTTAAATTCCCAATAATTTTGTTTTGCCATTATAATATCTTCTTAAAAAATAAAATTTGTATTGGAATTTACATGATACATCTGTAAACAAATTATTCATAAACTTGATTTCAAATCCATATTGTGATAAATTGGTATTATAAAAAATTAAAATTTAATATCTTTAAGGGGAGTCTGTATTAACAGTCTGAGAATGGGATGTTATCCCTTACCCTCATAACCTGATTTGGGTAATGCCAACGTAGGGAAATACGGTTTGTTATCACAAATTCCTTATGAATTTGTGATTTTTGAATTATTTTTGTTAACATTGTAGTATTTGTTTTTTCAGAAGGCTATAATGCAGATTATAATTTAACAAATTTAAATTTGAAAGTTATGAGGGAGCAATAATGCTTCCTTTTTTGTTTAAGCACTTTCGTAAATAGCATATCGTTGGTATTTCTCAATTAATTTTAGAAAGGAGGAGAAAAATGATACTTCTTGTAAATGGAAAAGAATTAGAAGTAGAGGACAATATTAGTGTCATAGAGTTGCTAAATAGTCTGGAAATTAATTTGGATATCGTTGTAGTTGAAATTGATTTTGAAATAATTCCCAAAGACAAGTATTTATCAACAAAGCTTTCTACTAATTCAAAAGTTGAAATAATACGTTTTGTTGGAGGTGGCTAAAATGATTATTTATGTAAACGAAAGGAAAGCTAATATAAAGGAAAATACGACAGTCTACGAATTAAAAAAATTAATGAAAAATGATGCAGATATAATTGTATACAATGGTTTTATCATTAAAAAAGATTATACTTTAAAAGAAAAAGATAGAGTAGTATTTATAAAAAGAGGTGAAATACCAAAAGAAGACGAAATGGAAGCAATGCTTATGGCAAGGCATACACCTTGTGTACACCAGAAAATAAAAAGATATACCGTTGGAATTGCAGGACTTGGAGGATTAGGTTCAAATGCAGCTTTATCTTTGGCAAGGGTAGGAATAGGCAAATTACTTTTAGTTGATTTTGATGTAGTAGAGCCAAGCAATTTAAATAGACAGCAGTACTATATAAAACATTTAGGTATGAAAAAAACTGATGCATTGGAACAAATTATAAAAGATTGTAACCCATATGTGAAAATTGAAAAGGCAAATATATATTTAGATGAGAGCAATATTGTAGAAGTTTTCAAAGATGTAGATATAATAGTTGAAGCTTTTGACAATCCTAAGTGCAAAGCAATGCTTGCAAATATTTCACTGAGTAAACTAAAAGATAAAAAAATTATTGTGGCATCAGGAATGGCAGGATATTTTTCAAGCAATAAAATAAAAACTAAAAAAATAAAAGATAATTTTTATCTGGTTGGTGATGGTGAAAATGAGGCTAAACCTGGATGTGGACTAATGGCCCCAAGAGTTGCTATAGCTGCAAATCATCAGGCAAATGCAGTATTGAGAATTATTTTAGGAGAAGAGTAAATTAATAAAGATAAGTTTTAATTATCTATAATAGATTGTGTTGGAGGAAATAAATATGGACAATTTAATAATTGGTGGAACAGAAGTGAAAAGTAGACTTTTTATTGGAACAGGTAAATATTCATCAAATAGTATTATACCTAGAATATTGAAAAAATCTAAATCTCAGGTCATTACTATTGCATTAAGAAGAGTTGACATCACTTCAAAAGAAGAAAATATGTTAAATTACATTAATAAAGATTGTATATTACTGCCTAATACATCAGGAGCACGAAATGCAGAAGAAGCCATAAGGTTGGCCAGAATTGCAAGGGCTGCTGGATGTGGAAATTGGATCAAAATAGAAGTTATCTCAGATAATAAATATCTATTACCTGATAACTATGAAACTATTAAAGCTACAGAAGTATTAGCAAAAGAAGGATTTATCGTGTTACCCTATATGAATCCTGACCTAATGGATACTAAAAGATTAGTTAATGCCGGTGCAGCAGCAGTAATGCCTCTAGGTGCACCTATTGGAACTAATAGAGGAATTGCTACAAAAGAAATGATAAGAATTATAATAGATGAAATTGCAACTCCTATAGTTGTTGACGCAGGTATAGGGAAACCATCACAGGCAGCAGAAGCAATGGAAATGGGTGCTGATGCAGTACTTGTTAATACAGCTATAGCTAGTGCAGGAAATCCGGTACTTATGGCAGAAGCTTTTGGACTTGCCGTGGAAAGTGGAAGAAAAGCATTCTTAGCTAAATTAGGGCAAGAAAAGTTAATGGCAGAAGCTTCATCTCCTCTTACAGGATTCTTGAGATAGGATGTGATTTAATGAGTTTTTATGAAGTTATTGAGAATTATAGAAATTTTGACTTTGATAATTGTTTTAAAAAAGTAACAGATAATCAAATTAAAACTGTGCTTGGAAAAGATAGAATAGATGAATATGATTTTTTAACATTACTTTCTCCCAAAGCTGAAAATTTTCTAGAAGAGATGGCTCAAAAAGCAAGGGATATTTCATTAAGAAATTTTGGACGAAGTATAGTATTATATACGCCAATGTATCTAGCAAATTATTGTAAAAACAGATGTGTTTACTGCGGATATAATGTTGAAAATAAAATAAAAAGAAAAAAGTTGACTCTTGAAGAAGTAGAAAATGAAGCAGAAACAATAGCAAAAACGGGATTGAAACACATTATAATACTGACTGGAGAGTCTACTTATCATACACCGGTATCTTATATTAAAGATTGTGTGAAAATATTAAAAAAATATTTTAGTTCAATATGTATAGAAGTATATCCATTAAATACAGAGGAATATGCTGAACTTGTTAATGCAGGTGTTGATAGTCTTACTGTATATCAAGAAGTTTACAATGAAGATATATATAGTAAAGTTCATCTAGCAGGACCAAAAAAAGATTATAAATTTAGATTAGATGCTCCTGAAAGAGGATGTAGAGCAAAAATCAGTTCTTTAAGTATAAGTGCCCTACTGGGTTTGTACAAATGGAGAAGTGAGGCTTTTTTCACTGGAATGCACGGAGCTTACATAGAAAGGAATTATCCAGATGTGGAACTAAGTTTATCTATGCCTAGAATAAGACCTCATGCTGGAAGTTATAATGATATCTATGAAGTTACCGATAAAAATATTGTTCAGATTATGCTAGCTTATAAAATATTTGTTCAAAGAGCAGGAATTAATGTAACTACAAGAGAAAGAGCAGAATTTAGAAATAATTTAATTCCTATTGGAGTGACCAAAATGTCAGCAGGCGTTTCTACAGAAGTAGGTGGTCATTCTAGTAATGATAAAGGTGAAGGGCAGTTTGATATTGCAGATAGTAGATCAGTAAAAGAACTTAAAAATGATATAATAAGCATGGGATATAATCCCATATTTAAAGATTGGGAACCAATAAGATGATTTATGTAGTTACAAACAGAAATTTAATTAAAGAAGATAGCATTTATAATGTCGTAGAAAATGTAGTAAAGAATGGTGCTGATGGTATAATTTTAAGAGAAAAAGATTTATCTTATACATCCCTACTAAGTATGAGTAAAAAAATTAAAAGTATCACAGATAAATATAATGTTCCTTTAATTATTAATGGCAATATTGATATAGCTTTAAATATTAAAGCTTTTGGATTTCACACCAGCTATGAAATATTTAAAAAAATTAAGTTTAAAAATAATATTTATGAAAAACTAAAAATTGGAGTATCGGTACACAGTATTGAGGAAGCTAAAAAAGCAGAAAGTTTAGGAGCTAACTATTTATTGGCAGGTCACATTTTTGAAACAGACTGCAAAAAAGGTTTAAAAGGCAGAGGTTTAGAATTTATTAGGGAAATGCACAAAAACATTTTGATACCAATAATAGCCATAGGGGGTATTGATTGTAGCAATTTAAAGGATGTTTTATCAAACGGAGCCTGTGGCGCTGCTATTATGTCTTCTGCAATGACCAATGATGGTGGAAAAGTAGTTAAAAATTTAAAATTACTTCTAGTAAGATAATATAATATAATATAACTATATTTAGTAAAGGAATATATAATAAAGTGTCTAATCCACTAGATAATCTGGTATCTGATGGCACTATCACTCAGGAGCAGGAAGAAGCAATACAAATCATATTTTAATCTTGATATTTAGTTTTAAATTTACTAGCTGTCGTCATAAAACATATATTTAAATGATGGCAGCTTTTAAATATATGCTTTTGGAAAAATTCAGGTTACATTTCAACAATTGTTAATAAGCTATAGTTAAAATTGTTATAAATTACAATAAGATCGCTAAATTGTGATTTAGCGATCTTATGTGATATATATTAAAAAATAATTTGGGCTTTGTTGTTGGATTTATTTTCCGGGGTTTATGAACATCTGAACCCAATATGGAGTTCCATTTTTATCTTTAGCAACTCCGACTCCAATTTCTGTGAAATTAGAATTTAATATGTTTGCTCTATGACCTGAAGAATTCATCCAGGAATTCATTACTTCTGCTGCATCTTTTTGTCCGTAAGCAATATTTTCTCCCGCTGCTGTATAGCTTATACCAAATTTCTTCATCATATCAAAAGGTGAGCCGTATGTAGGAGAAGTGTGACTGAAATAACTATTGTCAATCATATCTTGAGCTTTTGCTGTGGCTACTTTGGATAATTCAGCATTGGCCTTAAGCGGAGATAGTCCATTTTTACTTCTTTCTACATTAACTAATCTAATTACTTCATTTGCTTCTGCACCTATGGTAGAAGTTTGTCCGCTATTTTCTGTCGGTTTAGTGGTAGTGGAAGTTTGTCCAGTATTTCCTGTATTACCGGTGTTTCCGGTATTTCCGGTATTCCCTGTTGGTTTAGTAGTACTGGTTTCATTGTTGTTTGTTGTCGGTTTAGTAGTAGAATTATTATTTTTACAAGCATTTTTTGAAGTGACAACTGTACAATTTTTAAGACAATTCTTAATATTAGAATAGTTACTTAAATTACATTTCAATGAAACTTGTTGTACTACTGGATTACTGCAAGTGTTTGATGCTGCTTTTGCTATAGTAGGAATAACAGCTGGTATGCCTGATGCAATAATTAGTGACGCAATTAACAATTTGATTTTTTTATTCATAAAGTAAACCCCCTAAAATTTTTATGAAATCATATTAAATTTCATATTAAGTTTTTACATATTTATTAAAAACTTATCTTAGAGTATAAATAATAAATATGAATAAATTAATTCTATTTTATAAATGAATTACAAACATTTTTAAAAATTATCAGAATATTATGGTACTAAAGTAATATTTTTTATATACATCTATATATATGAATAAAAATCAATAATTTTTTCCTTTAATGCATATAACAGGTAATATTTTAATAATGCCCCAATGAAAAGTCTTTTTGTAGAATTAGCCTTGTTATAAGATTTTTTACAATATAATCAAAGTGTGAAATTTAAGTAGGTGTATTCATGATTAAGTAGTAGTAAATGGTAAGTTAAAACATATCAATTTAATATGAATATTTTGAAAAAAATATATATAGAATTTTATATTTTATTTATAAATTATAATTAATCTATAAAATTTAATTTCTATGAATATTTTTGGAAGAATATTCATATATCGGAATATTCAAAATATATTATCTATAATAAAATATATTGACAAAATATTTCAAAAGCTTTATAGTGTATTTAAATCAAAAATGAGTTAATTAAATATAGATTTCTTATCAAGAGAGACGGAGGGACTGGCCCTATGATGTCCGGCAACCAGAAGATTTTTATTTCATGGTGCTAATTCCAGCAGGTATTAATATGAAAAGCCTGATAGATAAGAGACGATTAGGATAAAAACTTCCTGAAGTTTCTTCAAGGAAGTTTTTTATTTTAACGGTAAACCTAAAACCCCATAAGATAATGAAAAATATATAGAATTGACTCGCTATTTTATATTGAGTAATGAATTGGAGGTAATAAAAATGAGTAGATTATTTACATCAGAATCCGTTACAGAAGGACATCCAGATAAAATTTGCGATCAAATATCAGATGCCATATTAGATGCCATTATTGAAAAAGATGAGAATGGCAGAGTTGCTTGTGAAACAGTTGTTAATACTGGAATTGTAATTTTAGTGGGGGAGATATCAACCAGAGCCTATATAGATATACCCAAGATAGTGAGAAAAACCATAAGTGATATTGGATATAGTAATTCAAAATTTGGATTTGATGCAGCTAGTTGTGCCATAATAACATCTATAGATGAACAGTCTTCAGATATTGCACTTGGAGTAAATGATTCTCTAGAATCTAGAAATGGTGAAAAAGATAATATTGAGGCAATTGGAGCGGGAGATCAGGGAATAGTGTTTGGATTTGCAACTAATGAAACTCCTGAATATTTACCTCTTCCTATAGTATTAGCTCATAAGCTTGCAAAAAAGCTTTCAGAGGTGAGAAAAAATAATATAATTCCGTATTTAGGACCTGATGGAAAGACCCAGGTTACGGTAGAGTATGAAAAAGGAAAACCTGTTAGAATAGATACTGTACTTGTATCTTCCCAGCATGAAGATAATGTAAGTTATGATGAAATTGAAAAAGATATAATAGATAAAGTTATAAAAGCAGCAATACCAAGTGGGCTTTTAGATTCCCATACAAAATATTTGATTAATCCTACGGGACGATTTGTAAAAGGGGGACCGGAAGCAGATTCCGGACTTACAGGAAGAAAAATAATAGTTGATAGTTATGGAGGATATGGCAGACATGGCGGTGGAGCATTTTCAGGAAAGGATCCTACAAAGGTAGATAGGTCAGGAGCATATGCTGCTAGATGGGTAGCTAAGAATTTAGTGGCAGCAGGTATAGCAGATAAAATTGAAATAGAAATAGCTTATGCCATAGGTGTTGCCTCACCTGTATCTGTAAGTGTAGATACTTTTGGTACAGGTAAAACAATAAGCGATGATCAAATAGTGGAAATTATAAATGAAGTATTTGATTTAAGGCCCGCTGCTATTATAAAAGAACTTAATTTAAGGAGACCTATATATAAAAATACTGCTGCATATGGACATTTTGGAAGAACTGATATAGATGCTCCATGGGAAAGATTTGACAAAGTTGATGAAATAAAAAATATTTATAAGAAGAATTACCAAGAATTAGTAAGCAGTTTTTAATTCATTGGTACTTTAAAGGAATAATTATTAATATTGCATAATGCTGAGGATATCGGGCAGCATTATGCATCCATAAAATATTGGAGGGAAAAGTATAAAATGATTGATGACAACAATATTGATTTTATAACAAAATGTATTCATGTAGGGAATGGAATTGACAAGGAAACAGGAGCTATAAGACGTCCTATAACTATGGCAAATTGCTATAGACTGCCTGAAGATGCATCTTCTATAAATTGGAGTGATGCGGATCAATTACTATATACAAGAAACACTTCTGCCAATCAAGTTTATCTTCAGGAGAAGTTAGCTTCCCTTGAAGGGGGAGAGGACTGTGTGGTGCTTGCAAGCGGTGTATCTGCACTGGCTGGAGTATTTTTTTCTTTTTTAAATAAAGAATCTCATGTGATTTGTTCAAATGTTTCATATATAGCAGTATATAGATTGCTAAATGAATATCTTCCG
Organism: Clostridium kluyveri DSM 555; assembly: GCF_000016505.1. Classification (NCBI taxonomy): domain Bacteria; kingdom Bacillati; phylum Bacillota; class Clostridia; order Eubacteriales; family Clostridiaceae; genus Clostridium; species Clostridium kluyveri. Next base: position 1,714,387 of record NC_009706.1, on the reverse strand, counting down.
GATAAATATGGCATACAAACAAGTTTTGTGGATACTTCTAATTTGGAAGAGATAAAAAAAGCAATAAGGCCAAATACGAAACTCATTCATATTGAAACTCCAGGAAATCCTACTACTAAAATAAGTGATATTGAAGAAATATCTAAAATTGTAAAATCTATTGGAGCGCTATTGAGTGTTGACAGCACTTTTGCATCTCCATTTCTACAAAGACCTCTACAGCTTGGAGCTGATCTTGTCATACATAGTTTGACAAAATATATAAATGGACATGGAGATGCCATGGGAGGGGCAGTAATCGGTAAAAAAGAACTTATAGATAAGATAAAACGTGAGGCCATGGTTAATCTTGGAGGGACAATAAGTCCTTTTAATGCATGGCTAATTATGCGTGGAGTTGTAACTCTTCCGCTGCGTATGAAACAGCATAGTGATACTGCGCTAGAGGTTGCCGAATTTCTTGAGTCCAATCCAGTTGTAAAGTTTGTAGCATACCCAGGACTGGAAAGCCATCCACAGCATAATATTGCCAAGAAACAGATGAATATGTATTCTGGAATAATTGCTTTTGCGCTTAAAGCAGATGTAGATACCCACAATAAATTTATTAATTCACTGAAATTGATTACCCAGGCTGTTTCACTAGGGCATGACGAAAGTTTGATTGTCTATACCGGACCAAATGATGAGAGAATTAATTTTTATCCAGAGCAGTTTAGAGAAGGATACATTAGATTTAGCATAGGACTGGAAAGTGCCAGTGACATAATAGCAGATTTAAAACAGGCATTAAAAAAATGCGGATTACAGTAATTGGTAAATGATAATTATAATAAATAGGAGCAGATTTAATTTTTATATAAATCTTGCTCCTATTTATTATAATGAGATATTATTAGAGTTTATTTAAATCATAAGGTGTTTCCTGATATACATAATAATTAAGCCAGTTTAAAAATAGCAGGTTAGAATGGCTTTTCCAATTTGATAAAGGCGTTTTATCTGGATTATCATCTGGAAAATAATTTTGAGGTATATCTATAGGTAAATTTAGTGCTATATCTCTCTCATATTCTGATTTTAATGTTAAAGTATCATATTCAGGATGTCCAGCAATAAAAATCTGACGTCCACCTTTTGTAGCTACTATATAGACACCGGCTTCTTTGGATTCAGAAATTATTTTTAGTTCAGGAACTCTTTCAATATCCTTTCTTTTTACAAAGGTATACCTAGAATGTGGTGCATAAAATATATCATCAAAACCTCTAAAAAGTTTAATATTGGCTTCGTTTAAAGTATGAGAGAAAATACCGGATATTTTTTGTTCCAGAGTATATTTTGGAATTTTAAAGTGATGGTAAAGTCCAGCCTGAGAGGCCCAGCATATATAAATAGTGGAATAAACATTTCGGGTACTCCAATCCATAATTTCAGTTAATTCTTTCCAATAATCAACATCTTCAAATTCAAATTTTTCTACAGGTGCACCTGTTATTATCATACCATCAAATTTTTTGTCTTTTATCTCTTCAAAGGTTTCATAATATTTAATTAAATACTCTGCAGGAGTATTTTTTGAATTATGAGACTTTAAATACATTAAAGATATATCAACTTGTATAGGTGAATTACTTAGCAATCTTAAAAGTTGTATTTCAGTAACGGTTTTAAGGGGCATTAAATTTAATATAATTATATTAAGCGGTCTTATATCTTGTCTTACTGCATGATTTTCATTCATAACAAATATATTTTCAGCCTTTAATACTTTAGAAGCTGGAAGATTGTTAGGTATATTTATTGGCATAAAATCCCTCCTTAAATTATAATAGTTTTAGTGGCAATCAAATAAAAATCTTATTATTCAAATTTCAATTTTGGAGTTAAATAAATAAAAGTTATTTTTCTGTAAGAAAAATAACTTTTATAATAAACTAATTTAAAACTATTTTCCTTATCTCTCAGAAATAATCTGCTGGAATTAACACCATACATTTTAATAAAATGTTGGTTGTCGGGTTTCATAGGGCCAGTCCCTCCACCGCTCTTGATAAGATTTAATTTGATTTTACACTATATTCTATACTAAAAGCTTATTTTTGTCAATAACTTATTTTGAATGAAAAGTACTTCATTTAAAGGCCTGATTCTCTAAATTTGTGCTCTGAAATTTCTATCAAATTATGCAAGGGTCGTTTTAGAAGTGATAGAAGTAAAAATACACAGGAAAAACCAGCTATTGCTATAAGATCTTTATATACATTTTCCCATAAGGGACCACCAATGGCTTCTCTGAATCCTCTTATGGCATAAGTGAAAGGCCAAAAAGGCGCAAGTGTACTAAATATTTTTGGAAGAGTTTCTATAGGATAAATTCCTCCAGCCCCCGCAATTTGAAAAACCATAATTATTACCGCAATGGCTTTTCCTATGTTGCCCAATATGGATGCCAGTGTATATATTATAATAGTAAATGTAACACTGCAGGCTAGGGATATCAGTATCATAAGCCCCATACTCTGAGGGTAAACTTTTAGCAAATAAACATCCCCTAGTATAGTAATAATAGTTTGTATGAAAGATAATATTAAAAATAGAGCTAATTTTCCAAAATATTTATGTGTTACTGTCAGTTTTTTGTTATCGTCAAAATCCTTGCAGTGAAAAGATAATATAGAAGACAATAGTAGTACCCCTACCCATATTGCCAATGTGGTATAAAAAGGAGTTACTGCATATCCAAATAATCCTGAATTATAAACCTCAATATTTTTTATATTTATGGGAGATGAGAGTAAATTTGAAAGTTCATCCGGGTTTTTCTCCATAAAATCTATTATTTCATTTAAATTTTCTTCATTTAAATTTTCCATCTTAGAGCTTAATTCATTTAGTTTACTTTGAATATCTTCTAATTTCTTATTTAAATTATTAGTCTGGCTAACTGAAGCCTTACTGCTTAATATTTCAGAATTGGCCAAAGTATTTAATTGTGGAACAAGGACTTTTGTGGATTCCAGTATGAAATCTATATTATTTAAACTATTTGTTAAGTTGTCTGTGGCAATGTCTATTGACTGATAAGTGTCCAGATAAAAAGCGTTGGATAGAGAGACAACATTCATAGATATTTGGTTGCTTAAATTAGAAAGTTCATTTATAACTGAAGTAATATTATCTTCAGAGGAATTACTATTAATTAAAGATTTTAATCTATTTAAATATGTTTTTTCAGTTTGTACTGAATTTTTTAGTGTATTAAGTGAATCTATAAGTTTACTTGCACCTTTATTAGGGAGAAAATCATTAATGAAATCCAGAATCTCAAGGGTATTGTTAATTTTTTTAATGAGGGAGTTATCCAGATTAATTAATTGATTTATTACAGTAATATTTAAATTTGAACCAATATCTATCTTGTTTATGTTATTTAAATTTGTTAGAAGATCCTGTATTTGATCATTTAAGGATTGAATTTCATTTATGTCATTATTTAAATTATTTTGTGTTGAATTTAAGGTCTGTTTGGTAGACAAAACCAATAATTTGCTTTGTGCTAAAATATTTTGAACACTATTTATTTGCTGTAACAACTTAGGAAAATCAGATTTCTGTGCGTTTAAATATTTTTGTAATTCTTCTGAATTAGTATTTATTTCTGATATGTATTTTTTTATGTCATTTATACTAGAAACAGTTTCAGGAATAGTATCCTTTAGTTGTATAATTTGGGGCTTATCTGTTTCTAAATCCTTTCCCAAGGAGTTTAATTCCTTAAAAACCTCCTGGCTGGCTGTTTTTATAAAATTACTTTTTATTTTGTTTATTAAGTTGGTTTTTGCAGAGTCTGTAATTTTAGTGGCTACAGCGTTTAATTTTTCATTAGATCTATATATAATGTTAGGCTTTTCAGGACTTTGTGTTGTTACGGTTAGCATTTTGCTGGAAAAGTCCTGTGGTATTTCAATTAATGCATAATATTTACCTGTATTCAATCCGTAATTTCCCTGCCATTCATCTATGAACACCCAATCAAGAGTTGTATTCTTTTTTAACTCTTTAACAACTTCATTGCCTATGTTTATATTTTTATTGTTGAAGGTACTTCCGCTGTCATTGTTAACTACAGCTATGGGAAGTCTTCTGGTGTTGATTTCAGCATAGGGATTCCAAGAAGCTTTTATGTTAATCCATGCATAGAGAGAGGGCAAAATACAAAATCCTAAAATTACCATAAATACTGAGGGATTCTTTATTATATTGATTAAATCTCTTTTTAAAATTTTAAATATGGTTTTCATATACTACCTCCAAAGCTGACCTATTCTCCTATACCTGAATCTTTGAATTTTACTTGAAATTTATGAATTTTATTATGTAGTGGCTCTTTAAGGAATAAGCCAATTAATATAAAAAATATTGAAATTAAAATTAATACTACAAAATCTAAAACTACAGTTGATATAAGGGGACCTGCAACAGCCTCTCTAAAACCACTAACAGAATAAGTAAATGGAAATAGAGGCTGTAGTATTCTAAAGATCAATAATTGAAGCTGTATAGGATAAGTGGCACCGCTTCCTGCTATCTGTACTATGAGAAAAATAATAGAAATAGCTCTCCCGAAGTTACCTAGTATAGATACCAATGTATATACTATTACTGTAAATGTAATGGCTGAAACAAGTGCAACCATTATCATGAGAAAAACATTTACCATTTGGACCTGTAATAAAAATTTGTCTCCCAGTGTAACTATAATACCTTGTATTGCACCTAAAGCTATAAAAGTCAGCAATTTGCCTAAATATTTTTCTTTCAAAGTAAGATTACCACTCCCCTTAAAAGGGGTTACATCTACTCTTAATAGTGTTACAAGCATAATGGAACCTACCCACATGGCAAGAGCCGTATACATAGGGGCCATGGATGAACCAAAGTTAGAAACGGTATATATATTTTCTTCCTTTACGTTAAAAGGGCTTGATATAAAATCTCCCATTAACTCAGGATTGTTCTGTAGTATAGTAATTATTTGTATTATATCGTTGTTTGTAACCAGTTTTAATTCATTGCTTAATTTATTTATATTGTCTTTAAATTGAAGCAATCTATTGTTCAATTTGCCGGATTCAGCAGCAACTAATTCACTTCCATGAATTAAAGTATCCATGGCATTATCGCCCTGTTTGTTAAAATCCTGAACAGATTTTAGTATTGAAGAAGTATTATCTGTATAGTCAGTAATTTCTTTAGCTATTGAATTTAATGCATTTCTTGTGTTTTTATTATATTCATTTTGAGCATCTATTAGCTGGACTTTCAGATTTGTTATGTTATGTGACATAGAATTTAGCATATCTTCATTAATTTGATTAGTATTAGTAAGTTCTTTTTGTAAGCTTTTTATATTATTTTTTTCATTTTTTAAGGACTTTTGTATAGTATTTAAAGACTTTAATAGATTCGATACTTTGTCAGTGCTTTTAAAATCATTGATTTTTTCTAAAAAGTCAATAATTGGGTCAATTTCATTGATCAATATGTCAATTTCATAACCAATTTTATCTACAGTGGAGTTTATACTTGAAGAATTTGATTCTGAAATTAAAGAATTCAAGTTTTCTATTAAAGCTTCAGTTCTATAAATATCACTTTTGGCATTTTCAAGATTTATGGCAATATTATCAAAGGCATTATTTAGTGAAGGCTGGATGGAGTTTATAAAGTCCTTATTATTATCATTGTTTTCTGATAAAATATTTATTCCTGAATTCATCAGAGGAAAAGTAGTTTTTATTTCATTTAATATGGGGGTTAAGTTACTTGAATTATTTTTTATATTTCCAAGAACATAGGTTATAAGATCCATATTGTCATTTAATTTTATAATGTTATCTTTTAAATTTATAATATCTTCTTTGTTTTTATCTGCATCTTCTCCAATAGTATTTAAAAAGGAGAAAATGGTTTTATTAACAGAGTATACAAAATTAGATTTTACTGAATCCAATAAGGTATCTTTAGCAGAACTGGTTATTTTGGATATAAGAGGACTGCTCTTTGTATCTACCTTATAAACAATTTCTGGTTTTTTAGGATTATCAGAGGTTATACTTACAAGGCGGGAAGAAAAATCTTTGGGAATTTCTATCATTGCATAATAAGTTCCGTTTAAAATGCCTATATTAGCCTTTTTAGAATTGACAAATTTCCATCCTATCTTATGGTTGTTTTTTAAATTATTGACGATATCATTTCCGGCGTTTATATTTTCACCTCTAAAACTTGTACCATTATCATTATTAACTATAGCTACAGGAATATTACGGGTTCTTACTTCTGCATAAGGGTCCCAAACGGCTTTTATATTAATCCATGCATATAATGAAGGTATAATACACACACCCGTAATAATAAGAAGTGCCATTGGATTTTTTATTATGCTCTTCATATCTCTTTTGAATATTTTTATAATGTTTTTTATCATATTTCAACACTCCTGTAAACTCTAGGTAATAGGATGGGAATATTAGTTAATTCCAGTCTTCAGATTAATTATATTACTGACTAGTCAGTAATATAATTAAACATCTTTTTTGTACTAGTGTCAATAAATTTAAATCTAAAAATCATTTGGCATAAATATCTTATGGAAATAGTCATGGGCAGTTTAAAGTTATTAGGGCTATTTAATATATGCTATAATATTAATATTTAAGTAAATTATATATATTATTTCATCTAAAAGATAGCTTTTGAAGAATTATATGCAAAAATTTATTAATTTTTTAGATATATTATATATTAATGTTATTTTGTGTAATGATGGTTTCAATTATTACAAGTTTAGATAAAAAAGAATATGCTCTTTAGAGAACAGCTATTAAGAGAAGAGGATAGTTGAGGACAGGGTGGTGTTAAAAATTCCTCTCATAGGAAACTCATATAATTTATGGATTATGTGATATAATATATAATACTAAGAGTTATTGATGTGATTGTGTTACTGGTTATAAATTATTAACAATATTGACACATAGGTGTAATAACTATTTAGTAGCATGTAATAATATTCATTATTATAAAATTATTATAAAAGCCTTTTTGGCGGAAATGGAGAAAAATTATTATGAAATTTGAAAGTAAGAGAGTATCTAAAAAATCAAGTAAGTTTTCCAGCTGGACTGCTTTTTATATTGCTGCTTTGGTGACGCTGCTAGTTGGAATTGCATTATTAGTAAATGATATTATATTATTTAGAAAGACTGTAAATCAATATGTGGCTCAAGGATATTCTGCAAATGTTGTGCTTGGGCAATTAGTGCCATCTCAATTATTGCCGGGAATATTTCAGTTTATTGGCCTATATGGAGGAATTGTATGTATTCTAATAGGTATAGGTATAATTAATAAAAAACTTTCAAAAATTTTTGGTGAATCATATAATTGTGATGATAATTCACAGGAGAACATTAAAGAACAAGAAGTTATAGATGTAAATGAGATAGAAGATGTAGAAGGTGAGAAAGACACAGAAGTAGAAAAACAGGATGAAGACAAAGAGGCGGATAAGCAGGATGAAAACAAGGATATAGGAGAGACAAATAAAGAACAGTAATTATGTAAAAAAGTTTTATTTTTTGATCTTAAGTCAGTACATATTAAACATATAATATAAATAAGAAAAATAAATTATATTATTTTATTCCAATATTGAAAAAAAGATTATATAATTTAATTAAAACAAAAATATGGGGGATGTTTGCTGATGGATTGGAAAGAAAAGTATATTTATGAATTATGCAGTAAAACAATTGACAGTGAAAAGGCACTAAGTGCAATTAATAACTTTGCAGCTGAGATGAAAAATGTATTAGACAGGTATTCTGTAAAAAATTCTACTGTAGAAGTTAATGAGAATGAAAATACTGTTAAAGTTTATGGCAGTGTTATAAAATGGGATATTACTGGAGAAAAATTTGAATTAAGTTCTAATAATGGTAAAAGTATAAATATATCTGTTCATAAAAATAAATATAAAATTAGATATTGTGAAGGCAGTCATACTAAGAAATCAGGAGTGTATATTCTTAACAATAGTGATGCATATAATCGTTATGTAGATGAAGCTTTTGAATACTTGCTGATGTTAGACAATTGATATATTAAATTTTAAAAGTATTCTTCTCTTGTATTAAAAATTAATATGTGAATTATATTACAGTATAAATAAAAAAGAATAGTGGCAACATATAAACGTAATTTTAAAGTGTCAGACTATAGATTTGTAATATGGGAGGAGAATAAAAGTATGAATATTAATGATAAGAATTTACAGGAAGCCAGACAATTAAATCAACAATCTAGAAATAAAAAAGGAAATGCATCAAAGCCTATGAATTCTTTAGCAAATAATGGTTCAAATATTCAAGAAGCCAGGCAATTAAATCAGCAGTCAAGGGAAAAAAGTAATTCCACAGGTTTTACCAATAGTGTAAATAATTTGGAAGAAACTAAAAAGCTAAATCAACAATCAAGACAAAATAAAGGTAAATAGTAACTGATTAATTTTACCATTGAAAGTTATAGATAGAATCCATCATATTATATAACTTATTGTAAGATGATAAGGTATTTAATGTGATGGATTTTAATGAATATTTTATAAAAAATAGAAAGAAGTGATATTATGGAAAGGACATTGGTGCTTATAAAACCAGATGCCATGGAAAGAAAATTAATGGGTGAGATAATATCTGTTTATGAGAAAAAAGGTTTGCATATAACTGCTTTAAAGATAGTAAAGCCAACTATAGATATAGCCAAAAAGCATTATAATGAACATAAAGGTAAACCCTTTTTTCAAGAATTGATTAATTTTATTACACGCGGTGAAATCTGTGCTTTAATTATAGAGTCAGACAATGCAGTGGAAATAGTTCGAAAGATAAATGGAGCTACAGATCCACAAGATGCAGATGCAGGGACTATAAGAGGAAGGTTTGCCCTATCAAAATCTGAAAATGCAGTTCATTCCTCCGATAGCGTAGAAAGTGCAGCACGTGAGATAGCAATATGGTTTTCTGATAGAAGTTAACTTTAAGAAGAATTATTTACACCGCCTTATTTACAGTAATCTTTAACTGCATCCCTCCATACTATATATCCTTTTCCGTTTATATGTAATCCATCTACTGTATATTCTTTGTAAAGCTTATTTTCATTGGGTAAAGTAAAAAGAGAATATAAGTCTATGTATTTAATATCAAAATTTTTACAAAGTTCTTTTAAAGAATTATTTAGCTCTATTATTTCTCTGCTATTTGTGGTAGTTTTAAATAAATCCTTATTTATAGGTAATACACTTTGAATATATATGGTAGTATCAGGGGAATTCTCTTTTATGCTTTCTAGTATTTTAGAGTAGTTATTTATTATATTTCTTGATGTTAACCCCTTGCCTATATCATTTATTCCAAGCATAATAAAAATTTTGCTGGGTTTTAATCTTGTTATTTCACTTATTCTGTTTAATGCACCAGAAGTTGTATCATAACTTATACCTCGATTTAATACATTGGAATTATTCAATAGTTCATTCCATTCAGCAATGTCTGTCAAGCTATCTCCTAAGAATATTATTTTTCCATGGCCGCTATATGTATTCATAAAAGTGGTTACTCTGTTTATGTAATATTGTTGATAAATATCAGTACTTAAATTTATGTTGGCCATTTGCGCCATATCTTTTGAATTTGAAGAAGTGGCAGCATTATTTAAATAACTGGAATTTGAATTTGAAGATGTGGAGCTGAAAGGTGTATATATTTTATCAATATGTTCTTTACAGTTTAGTAAAATAATTAATAATATCAGAGTGAATATAGTCAATGTTGAAATTTTTTTAATTTTCATATATTATCTCTCCTACTTCAATTTTTAAATTTATATATTTATTTTTTATAAAATTAAACTAAATATACTTCTATAAATTTAGTTATATAACTAGAATAACATGTTATTGAAAAAATTGTTTAAAAAATATATAAAAATTACAAGGAAAATCAGATATTAATAAAAAAATTGTTGTTTTTAAATGTATTTTTGAATACATGCCTTGTATATGTTAAAATAAGCTGGGTAGTATCAAGTTTGAACTACACTTTATTTTATGGGAGGAAAACAATGCAGTTAAATATGCTGAAGTCTAAAATTCATAGAGCTACTGTTACAGAAGCAAATCTTAATTATGTAGGGAGCATAACAATTGATAGAGAACTTATGGAAAGTGCCCACATAATTGAGTATGAAAAGATTCAAGTTGTAGATATAGATAATGGAAACAGACTTGAAACTTATGTTATAGCAGGAGAAAAGGGAAGTAAGGTAATCTGTTTAAATGGAGCTGCTGCAAGACATGTACAGCCAGGAGACAAGGTTATTTTAATGACTTATTGTCAAATGGATGAAGAAGAGGCTAAAATTCATAAACCCATAGTGATATTTTTAGATGAAAATAATTCGATTTTTCAAATAACTGATTATGAAAAACATGGACAAGTAAAATGATAATTTAGATAAAATTAAGCCTATTTATTAAGTAGGCTTAATTTTTTGCATTCATTTAATTTTAAGAGAACTCACGCCATTTAGTTTTCATTATAGGAGGAGTATAGTTTTTCATTTTTTCTATTAATGAGAGAGGGTTGTCCGATATTGAAATAATTTTTAAGCTGGATTGATTCATGAAGCCTTCAGTACAAGTAGTGTTAAGCATAGTTATAAGAGGATTAAAATAGTTTAATACATTTAACAATCCGATAGGTTTCTTATGAATGCCAAGTTGAGCCCAGCTGAGAACTTCAAATAACTCTTCATAAGTGCCAAGGCCTCCAGGAAGGGCTATAAATCCGTCAGATAAGTCAGACATAACTTTTTTCCTTTCGTGCATATCTTTAACTTCAATAAGTCTGGTTACGCTTTTATGAACTGATTCACCTGAGAAAAGTCCTCTTGGTATAACTCCTGTAACTTTTCCGTTATTTTTTAAAACTTCTCTTGATATTTCTCCCATAAGTCCTGCGCTTGAACCACCATATATTAATTCTATTTTATTTTCAACTAATATTTTGCCAAGGAGTCTGGCATTTCTTTGATATTCCGGGTGCAAACCGGGATTAGAACCGGAATAAACACATATTGTTTTCATTTATATAAACCTCCTGAAATGCATTTTTAAACTTCAATATTATTTATATTATATGAATAAGTCCTTAATAAACTTACAGCAGTTTTTATTAAATTATTATTTGTTATCATATAAGCTCATATGTTTTATAATATCTTTATATTTCTGAGATACTTCAGGATAGACTGTGAGCATGGTATCAATAACGTAATCAATATTTGTGTCATCAATCTTTTTTGCGTTGGTGTCATTGAAAACTATTATATCCTTGCTGTCTAAAGAATTATAGATTTCATTTACAATAGAGGATTGCATAACCTTATCGTTTTCTATGCATTTTTCTGAAAAATACAATATATCTTCAACTACAATAAGCTGACCATAAGCATATTCTTTTTGACAAGGTTCTAAGGTAGAATCTAGGGTGCAATCAAACATAGTGTGTTCAACGTGTTTAAAATCAAGTACATTCTCATATTCCTTTCTAGTCAACACACATCTTACATCTAGTTCCATTAATCTTTTTTTCATATGCTCTGAAAAGTTTTTTCCAAATTCAGCAATGAACATTTTCATTGATATTGTTTTCTTCATTTTATAATTTTTTTTATACATATCATATCTCCTTTTTATTTATATATAAAAAACCACCTTTTAATGGCGGTATATCAATACAGATTATATATTAAAGCTAAAGTTTTAAATTTATAGATTTTTGCATAAATAACAAGAGTATACTACTTTTCATTTAGAATTTTTGTATTTATTTTTGAAGACAAATTAACCACTATTTATTATTATAACATAAATATATATATAATAGTAGAAGAATAAAAACTTCTGTGCAAATAAATGATTTGAGACACTAAATAATTTGTATAAAAAAGTGAAATTATAATTTATAAAACTTGCATACTATAAAAAAATGTGATAAAATCATTATTAAAATATTAATAAATTTATGATAGCTTTAATATGAGGTAATTAAAATTTAAAGATATTATTGTATTTATTGATAATAAAGAAGAATAGGTTTGAGGTGCATTTCTGGGGCTTAGAGAAATGCATTTTTATTCAAAAGTTTTTTAGATAGGGGCTGACGATATGAATTATGGTTTGGGATTTCCTTCAAAACAAGGGCTTTATGATCCTAGATATGAGAAGGATTCTTGTGGAGTGGGTTTTATAGCCAGTATAAAAGGTGAAAAAACCCATGATATTGTAAAAAAAGGTATTCAAATTTTAGTTAATTTAACTCACAGAGGGGCAGTAGGTTCTGATACTAAAACTGGAGATGGGGCAGGCATACTTGTTCAAATTCCAGATGAGTTTTTTAGAATAAGCTGTGACAATTTGGGGATGGAATTGCCAAAGTCTGGAGAGTATGCTGTTGGAATGGTGTTTTTTCCTAAAGAAACCGCTTTAAGACTGCAGTGTGAAGGAATACTTGAAAGAGTGACAGAAGAAGAAGGACAAAAGGTATTAGGATGGAGAGACGTTCCAACTGACAACAGAAGTATAGGAGAAACAGCAAAAGGCACAGAGCCTATTATAAGACAGATATTTATAGGGAAAAATTTAAAAGATCAAAATGCATTTGAAAGAAAATTATATGTAATTAGAAAAAGAGTGGAAAATGAAGTAGGAAAACTTCTTGGCGATACAGTAAAATCCTTTTATATATGCAGCCTTTCAAGTAGAACTATAGTTTATAAAGGATTATTGCTGGCAGAACAAATAAAAAGGTTCTATATTGATTTAAATGATATAAATTTTAAGAGTGCTATTGCACTGGTACATCAAAGGTATAGTACCAATACTTTCCCTACCTGGGATTTGGCACAACCTTTTAGATATCTTGGCCATAATGGAGAGATAAATACTATAAGAGGAAATAGGAACTGGATGAAGGCGCGTGAAGGTGTACTTAAATCTGATACTTTTGGGAAGGATATACAGAAGCTTTTCCCAATAGTGGATTCCCAGAGTAGTGATTCTGCTTCTCTTGATAATGCACTGGAATTGTTATATCAAGATGGAAGGTCTCTTCCACATGCACTTATGCTGCTTATACCGGAAGCATGGCTTGGAAACCATCATATGGAACAGTACAAAAAAGATTTTTATGAATATCATGGTTCATTAATAGAGGCGTGGGACGGACCCGCTGCGGTCTCTTTTTCGGATGGCATACAAGTAGGTGCTACCCTAGATAGAAATGGCTTGAGGCCTGCAAGATATATAGTGACAAAAAGTGGACTGGTAGTAATGGCATCGGAAGTTGGAGTACTTGAATTTAAAGAAAGTGATATAGCTGAAAAAGGAAAATTAAAACCAGGAGAAATGTTTGTAGTAGATACTGAAAAAGGAAAAATCATTAAGGATAAGGAATTGAAAGAAAAAATATGTAAAATGAAGCCTTATGGGGAAATATTGAAAAAGCTAAGGTTTACCCTTGACATGTTCAGTTCTGTTAAGGAAAAAGAGCAAATAACTCCAGATGTATTAAAGGAAAAACAACAAGCTTTTGGATATACTATTGAAGATTTAAAGAGGATAATAGAGCCTATGTCAAAGGATGGTAAAGAACCAGTGGGTTCTATGGGAAATGATGCACCTTTTGCAGTGCTTTCAAATAAAAGTCAGTTATTATTTTCTTATTTTAAGCAACTTTTTGCCCAGGTGACTAATCCTCCTATAGACCCCATGAGGGAGAGACTTGTAATGTCACTTTTTAATTATATAGGTTCTACTCAGGCAAATGTATTAAATACTGAAATTTCAATTGATCCTTTTATAGAAATATACAGTCCTACATTAACAGATGAGGAAATATCAAAAATAAAGAGTTTAAGAGATAAAAATTTCAAGACTACAACAGTACCTATTACTTTTAAATATGATATGGGGATAGAGGGATTTAAAGAAGCTCTTAAAAAGATTTGTGAGAGGGCGTCAAAGAGAATAAAGGAAGGCTACAATATACTAGTGCTCAGCGATAAGAATGTAGATTCCTATGAAGCGGCTATACCAAGCCTTCTGGCAGTGTCAGCTGTACAACATCACCTTATCAGGGAAAAGAGCCGTACAAAGGTTTCAATTATAGTAGAAACAGGAGAAGCAAGAGAAACCATGCATTTTGCACTACTTGTAGGCTGTGGTGCTTCAGCAGTTAACCCTTATCTTGTATATCAGACTATAGATCAAATGATAAAAGATGGTGATATGAAAGATATTACACCGGAGGAGGCAAAGAAAAATTACATTAAAGCTGTAAATAAAGGTATACTTAAAGTTTTATCAAAAATGGGTATATCTCCTCTCCAAAGTTATCATGGGGCACAGATATTTGAGGCTATAGGATTGGATTCAGAGTTTATAGATAAATATTTTGAAGGAATGCCTTCTAGAATAGGGGGAGTTGGCATTGACGTAATAGCTCAGGAAGTACTTACAAGACATAACAATGCATTTAATAAAATAAGAAAACCTGTTTCGCAGCTGGATGTAGGGGGTAATTATTCCTGGAGAAAAGGAGGAGAATTTCACCTCTTTAACCCTGATACCATATATAAGCTTCAAGTTGCATCTAGAACCAATAACTATGGACTTTATAAGGAATATGCAGATATAATAAATAATCAAGATGAGCATTTATGTACAATAAGAGGACTATTTAAACTTAAAAAAGGAAAAGAACTTCCAATAGAAGAAGTTGAACCAACGAGTGAAATACTTAAAAGATTTTGTACTGGAGCTATGTCTTTTGGTTCTATAAGTAAGGAAGCTCATGAAACCATAGCTATAGCTATGAATAGAATAGGGGGAAGAAGTAATACAGGAGAAGGGGGAGAAGATCCTGAAAGGTATATACTTGAACCTAATGGTGATTCCAAAAGAAGTGCTATAAAACAAGTGGCTTCAGCACGTTTTGGAGTAACTACTGAATACTTAGTTAATGCAGATGAACTTCAAATTAAAATGGCTCAAGGGGCAAAACCAGGTGAAGGTGGACAGCTTCCAGGGAGAAAAGTAGATAAATATATTGCAAAGACAAGACACTCAACGCCGGGAATAGATCTTATTTCACCACCTCCTCATCATGATATTTATTCTATAGAGGATTTGGCACAGCTTATATATGATTTAAAAAATGTAAACCCCCAAGCAAATGTCAGTGTTAAATTGGTTTCAGAGGTAGGGGTAGGAACAATTGCCGCAGGAGTGGCAAAGGCTCATGCAGATTTGATATTAATAAGTGGACATGATGGCGGTACAGGAGCATCACCAATTTCATCTATTAAACATGCGGGAATACCTTGGGAACTTGGGTTATCAGAAACCCAGCAAGTACTTTTATTAAATGATTTAAGAAGCAGGGTGAGGATTCAAACTGATGGACAGTTAAAGACAGGGAGAGATGTAATTATTGCAGCCCTGCTTGGAGCAGAAGAGTTTGGATTTGCAACTACAGCTCTTGTAGTAATGGGATGTACTATGCTTAGAAAATGTCATAAAAATACCTGTGACATGGGTATAGCTACGCAGGATCCGGAACTTAGAAAGAATTTTAAAGGTAAACCTGAATATATAATAAATTTCCTTACTTTTATTGCACAGGAAGTAAGAGAATATATGGCTAAACTTGGTTTTAGAACAGTAAATGAAATGGTTGGAAGGGTAGATATGGTAGAAACAAAGGATGCTATTGATCATTGGAAAGCCAAGGGATTGGATTTATCTTCAATTTTGTATAAACCATATATGCCAAAGAGAATTAAATCTTATTGTGTAATACCTCAGGATCATGGGCTTAGTGAAGCACTAGACTATAAACTTATCCAAATGTCAAAGAAAGCAATAGCAGATAAATCTAAAGTTGATATTAACATGGAGATAAAAAATGTAAATCGTTCAGTAGGCATAATGTTAAGTGGTACAATTGCTAAAAAGTATGGAAGTGTTGGACTACCTGAAGATACCATTACAATAAATTTTAAGGGCTCTGCAGGACAAAGCTTTGGCGCTTTTGGAGTACGTGGACTTACTTTGACATTGGAAGGTGATGCTAACGATTATGTGGGCAAAGGACTATCAGGAGGTAAAGTGATTATTAAAACTCCAGAAGAAGCAACTTTTGTAGAAGAAAATAATATTATAGCGGGAAATACTATTCTATATGGAGCTACATCTGGAAAGCTGTTCTTAAATGGAAGTGTAGGAGAAAGATTTGCTGTAAGAAATAGTGGGGCTTTGGCAGTAGTGGAAGGTGTTGGAGATCACGGCTGTGAATATATGACTGGAGGAGTAGTAGTTATTATAGGTAAAATGGGCAGAAATTTTGCAGCTGGTATGAGTGGCGGCATAGCCTATGTACTAGATGAAGATAATTCTTTCAATGATAAATGCAACATGGAAATGGTAGAAATTCAGGAGAATTTAGATAGCGACGATATGGAAATGATAGATAGTCTGTTGAAGGAACATTATAAATATACAGATAGTGCAAAGGCTGAAAAGATTCTTAATCAATGGAATACTTATAAAACCAAATTTAAGAAGGTAATACCTACTGCATATAAACTTATACTTGAACAACAAAAATCAGAAGCAGCTGCTGCTTCTAATATGTAGGAGGTATATTATGGGAAAATTAACTGGTTTTAAAGAATATGAAAGAGAAAATCCAAAGAAGAGGGCAGTAGAAGAAAGAATTAAAGATTATAAGGAAGTATATTATAAATTTCCAGAGGATAAATTGAATTTACAGGCAGCAAGATGTATGGATTGTGGCACTCCTTTTTGCAACTGGGCGTGCCCTATTCAAAATTTAATTCCAGATTGGAATGATTTCATATATAAAGGTGAATGGAAAAAAGCATTTGAGAGACTTTCTCTTACCAATACTTTTCCGGAATTTACGGGAAGGATATGTCCTGCGCTTTGTGAAGGCTCTTGTACTCTTGGAGTAAACAGAGAACCTATATCAGTGAGGGAAATAGAGCTTAATATAATAGAAAAAGCTTTTGAGAAAGGCTGGGTACAACCTGTTCTTCCAAAGGTAAGAACGGGGAAAAGTATAGCTGTAATAGGTTCAGGGCCTTCTGGGCTTGCTGCAGCTGCAGAACTTAACTCTGTAGGTCATAGTGTTACTGTATTTGAAAGAGAGGATGAGCCAGGGGGATTACTAAGGTATGGTATTCCTGATTTTAAACTGGAAAAACATGTGGTAGCTAGAAGAATAAATATAATGAAAGAAGAGGGAATAGTTTTTAAAACCAATACCAATGTGGGAGTAAATTATCCTACCTGTGAACTTTTGAAAAATTTTGATGCGGTAGTTTTAACAGGAGGTTCTACTATTCCAAGGAATCTTAATATTGAAGGAAGAGAACTTGAAGGGGTATATTTTGCAGTGGATTTTCTAAAGCAGCAGAATAAAAGAGTGTCAAAAAAATCTATTAAGGGGAAAAGTGTAACTGCAGAAGGGAAAATAGTAGTAGTTATTGGCGGAGGAGATACAGGATCGGATTGTATAGGTACTTCCATAAGACAAGGGGCCAAAGCTGTTTACCAATATGAAGTTATGCCAAAACCTCCAGTGGAGAGAGATGACAAAATGCCTTGGCCAATATTCCCTAAGACTCTTAAAGTAACAACTTCTCACGAAGAAGGATGTATTAGAGAGTGGTGTGTAAGCACTAAAAAATTCATAGGGGAAAAGGGAGTATTAAAAGCTCTTGAAGGCGTAAAGGTTCAATGGAAAAATGACAATGGCAGGATGATAATGGAGGAAGTTCCTGGCACGGAGTTTCAACAGCCTGTAGATATGGTTCTTTTAGCTATGGGATTCCTTCATCCTCAACATGAAGGGATGTTGGAAGAAATCGGAGTAAAATTTGATGCTAGAGGAAATGTAATAGCTGATGAAAATTATATGACTGAAAAAAAGGGCATATTTGTAGCTGGTGATATGAGACGGGGACAATCTCTTGTAGTATGGGCATTAAATGATGGAAGAAAAGTAGCAAAAAGTGTGGACGAATATTTAATGGGAGAAACATCTTTAAGGGGATAGTGAATTAATTCACAATTCATGATGCACAATTTACAATGTATAATTAATTTTAAAGCATAGTGTTTGATGACGATTATGCGGCTATTTCAAGCAAACTTACTTTATGTAGGTTAAATACTATATGGAGTGAGTTTGCTGTTTTCTCCTTAACGATATTTTAATGTATAGAATTATATAAAAATTAAAAAAATCTATTGACATGTAAATTGATTTATATTATACTTAGTTCATATTTAAATAGTAAAAACTATGATAGGGAACAGTAGATATGGAGAGTGTCTCAAAGAGAGTGGGAACTGGTGGAATCCCATAGGCATGTTGTGTTGAACTCGCCCTTGAGTTGCAGGCTGAAATAGTAGTAGGCTGTGCCGATTGAATCGTTATTAAATTAAGTAATAAATTTGGGTGGTACCGCGAACAGACTTCTCGCCTCATAAGGAAGCCTGTTTTTTTATGTTTGTTTTAATAATAAAGAATATTTACTGCAATATTATTGATGTTTAAAAATATTATAATTGGGTGTATAAAAGCTATGATAGGGGCAAGTAGGTTTATAAGTATTTTAAAGAGAGTGGCAATTGGTGAAAAGCCATAGATACTTTATACTGAAACTCACCCTTAAGCTGTAGACCGAAATTTAGTAAGTCGTGCCGGCATATGTCGTTATTTAATTGAGTAAAATTTGGGTGGTACCGCGGACAGACTTCTCGCCCCATGAAGAGGTCTGTTTTTTTGTACTTAAAAAGCATATTGACTACAATCTGCCATAATGTTCACTACATAGAATTTACTAAAAATATTAAATTAAATTTACAAGGAGAGATGACCATGAAAGTTGCTGAAGCAGTTATCCAATGTTTAAAACAAGAAAATGTGAGAATGGTATTTGGGTATCCTGGTGCTACAGTAGTTCCTATATATGAAGCTTTTAGGAGATCAGATATTGAACATGTACTTGTAAGACAGGAACAGGGTGCAGGACATTGCGCTAGCGGGTATGCTAGGGCTACAGGAGAAGTGGGAGTCTGTGTCGTTACCTCAGGCCCTGGTGCAACAAATGTTATTACAGCCATTGCTGCGGCATATATGGATTCTATTCCTCTTGTTATCATTACAGGTCAGGTTAAGTCCGTATTAATAGGAAAAGATGTGTTTCAGGAAGTAGATATTACAGGTGCTACAGAATCTTTTACAAAATATAATTTTCTTGTAAAAGATGCAAAATCCATACCTAAAACTATAAAAGAAGCCTTTTATATAGCAAATACTGGTAGAAAAGGACCTGTACTTATAGATATACCTACGGATATAATGGAAGAAGATATGGATTTTCAATATCCTGAAAGTGTTAATATAAGGGGATACAAACCTACTACTAAGGGACATTTTAAACAAATAAAGAAAGTGGTGGATAGACTTAAAACCAGTGAAAGACCAATTATATGTGTAGGTGGAGGAGTTATACTGGGAAAAGCTGAAAAAGAACTAAAACAATTTGTGGAAAAATGCCATATACCTGTTATACATACTCTTATGGGAAAAGGTAGTATGGATGAAAATAGTGAATATTATGTAGGCTTAATTGGAACTCATGGTTTTGCCTATGCAAATAAGGCTGCTGAAAACTCAGATGTTTTAATACTTATTGGAGCTAGAGCTTCAGATAGAACTACCTTTGGGGTAAAAACTTTTGCCAAGAAGGCAGATATAATTCATATAGATATTGATCCTGCGGAAATAGGTAAAAATTTGGATACCTATATTCCAATAGTTGGAGATTGTGCAAATATTATAGCAGATTTAACAAAGGAAATAACACCTATAGAAACTAAGAATTGGCTGGATGAGATTAAAGAATGGAAAGAGAATTTGAAGGTAGTCAGAAAACCTACAGATAAGGTAAACCCTAAATATGTTTTAAAAGTTGTATCTGATATGGTAGAAGAAGATGCTATTTTAACAGCAGATGTAGGCCAAAATCAACTTTGGTGTGCACGTAATTTTAAAATAACAGGAGATAGAAAGCTTTTGACATCTGGTGGACTTGGTACCATGGGATATTCCCTTCCAGCAGCTATTGGAGCCAAGCTTGCTTGTCCAGATAAGAGAGTTATAGCTTTTGCAGGTGACGGCGGATTCCAGATGAGTGTATTTGAACTGGGTACCGTTACTGAAAAAAATGTAAATCTAATTATAGTGGTTTTTAATAATTCAGGACTTGGTATGGTTAGAGAAATTCAAAATAATAGATCCCTTGATGAGTTTGGGGTTAACTTTAGAACCAATCCAGACTTTATTAAACTATCGGAAGCCTATGGATTACTAGCAAAAAGAGTGGCAAATGATAATGAATTTGAGGAAGTTTTTAAGGAAGCTTTAAATTCAGACAGAGCATTTTTAATAGAGTGTATTGTTGATCCACATGAAAGAACTTTTTAGGAAGAGGTGAGTACCATAAAAAAACATGTATTATCAGTATTAGTAGAAAATCATTCAGGTGTTTTAAGTAAAGTAGCTGGCCTGTTCAGTAGAAGGGGATATAATATCCACAGTCTTACAGTAGGAATCACAGAGGATCCTGAAATATCAAGGATAACTATTGTATCTATTGGGGATGACTATGAGGTGGAACAGATTAGTAAACAGCTGAATAAGTTAATTGAAGTTATAAAAATAATAGATTTAACAGATGATCCTTCAGTGTATAGGGAACTTTCACTGGTAAAGGTGTCTGCAGAGCCAAGTAATAAATTGATAATTATGGAGACTGTAAATACTTTTAGGGGAAATATAGTTGATATGGATGAAAAGAGTATGATGATTGAAATAACTGGAGATGAAGATAAAATATCCGCTTTTATTGAAATCATGAAACCTTATGGGATCAAAGAAATTGTACGTACAGGACTTACAGCTCTCCAAAGAGGAGGATGTAAAGCATAATTTAAATTCATAAATTGAATCAAAAAGAGAAGTAAAAATGCTTCTCTTTTTAGTTTATAACTCACTAATCATAAATATGGAGGATATAGGACTCTGCACTCCAGACGCTGGTTTATTTATAATATTGCCCTTATAATACATTGTGGAAGAAATTCCTCCATCCAGCACTGCCGCAGTATAGGCTCCATTTTCAAGTAAAATTTGCTGTAACTGATATAAGGAAGCGCCTATGGAATATTCGCCGGAAATCAATACATTTTTATCAGTAAATCCTGCTATATTATATTTTGTATTTCCAGAATTTTTGTATATTACATTCCCATTATGAACTATTATGCCAAATTCAGTTTCAGGAAGTGAGCGTTTACTGTTAATATCAGCTTTAGCTGAAATATAACTGGCATTTATGGCACAGAGAGCTTTATTTTCTTTTGCAAGTTCATCTGTGGTTTTATTGTTTCTTAAAAGTTCTTTAGTATAACCTACTTCAACTTTAGAGGGATTTTTTATCACAAGTATTTTTCCTCTAAAGGTTCTGGTGGCTATACCTAATTCCTCTATGGTATTGAATGATGATTTTTCAGCACTATTTTTGTAAACTGATTTTATATTTTTAGGGTTGGTTAATGTTATACCGCCAATTAAAAGTAAGGCAGCAATAGATACTAAAGTCAATCCGCGGGAATTTTTTTTAAATAATGTAATCATGGTTATTCTCCTTTCAATTTGCTGTTTATTATTTATGATACAATCCAATCCATAAGTGGGATTAGAGTCTTTATACACTTCTAAAAGTTTTATAATTGTATGTCCATATTTATTGCAGTCACAGTAATTTAATGCTATTTCATCACAAGCCAGTTCTTTATCCTGGTTCATTTTAAAAAAAGCATATGATATTATTGGATTAAACCAATGCATTATTTTTAATATGGAAACTACAAAATCTGTAATTATATCTTTCCTTTTTAAATGGGCTAGTTCGTGAAAAATAATACAGGATAATTGTTCAGTGTTAACTACATCATTGATATTTAAAGGCAGCAGTATTTTAGGATGGATAAGTCCAAAAATTGCAGGACTTTTTACAATATCAGTGCTTATAATTTGCACACATTTATTTACGTGCATTTTTTGTCTGCAGTTATTGAGAATTTCAATAAGTTCACTTTTGCTAACTGATTTTTCTTTTCGTAATTTAACATAAAATGCTGTAGTTGTTGTAAAAGTACTCATAATTAAAATAATACATACTGATATCCATATAATAGCGAATATTTCAAGGCAAGGCAGTCCATTTTTAGAAGTATTTGATTTGGCTATATTGACATTTTTATTTTTTAATGAATTATAATTATTGGAAATTTCTATTAGATTATCAGTTAAGTTATTTGTAGAGGATATATGTTGGGGATACTTATTTATATTATTTTCCTGTATAATATTAGTTTGAAATAAAGGGTTCAAATTATATATGCTAAAATGAGTTTGGGGGGCATAGGGTATTAAAAGTCTGATTATAAAAAAAATCCAGAGACAATTTATTAATTTAATTTGCAGATTTTTTTTAAATAAAAATTTAAAAATAAGTATAAAAAGGGCAAATATACTCCCCATAACTGTGGAGTGTATTATAAATTCAAATACAGATAAAAGCAGCATTATTGTTCACCATTTAACCTTTCTTTTTATCTAGAATTTGTTTCAATTTGTCAATTTCTTCTTCTGATAATTTACTCTCACTTATGAAACTTTCCAGCATAATA
This sequence comes from Clostridium kluyveri DSM 555, assembly GCF_000016505.1. Taxonomy (NCBI): domain Bacteria; kingdom Bacillati; phylum Bacillota; class Clostridia; order Eubacteriales; family Clostridiaceae; genus Clostridium; species Clostridium kluyveri. The sequence goes on along the minus strand of NC_009706.1, from coordinate 1,691,406 downwards.
TTTAATGAACCATTGAATACACGCTTCAGGAAAGATTCACTTTCTACTTTTATACATTCACTTTCAGAAACAAGGGCAAAATAGTGATATGTTTTATTGTCTTTTTCATCAATTCTGTAGTCTATCATTTTCTTTTTCAGAAGTCTATTTATTAGAGTTCTTATGGTATTGGGCTGCCAGCTTGTAGTTTTTGATAGTTCATCTACTATTTCTTTTGCTGTACAGTGTTTATAGGACCAGATTACTTTCATAACCTGCCATTCGGCATCAGAGATTTTAGGTGTATTCATTATTTAGCCTCCTTCTATTACAAATGTAATATATAATAATATATTACATTTGTAATAGGAATTTGTCAATGATTTTATTTTTGAATTTATATCTGAACACAAAAATTTTATGAAATTTTTGTGTTCAGATTGAATGGGGTAAAATTATTTTTAATTATTATCCCTATAACAAAGATACCTTTAGTTTTTCTTCCTCATCTACAACGGGACTTACTTTATCAAAGGCATTTATATACATCTGTTTTATTTCACTTATGAGTGGATATCTTGGATTTGCCCCTGTGCACTGATCATCAAAGGCCTGTTCCGACATATCATCTAGGGTGGCATAAAATTTTTTCTCCGCAACTCCTGCCTCTCTAATGGTTTTTGGAATATTTATTTTTTCTTTTAATTCATCTATTGCCTTTATCAAAAGCCCTACTTTTTCATCTTCACTATTTCCACCTAACTCCAGATAATCAGCTATTCTGGCATATCTCCACTTGGCGTTAGGGTATTTATACTGAGGAAATATTGCCTGTTTTCTTGGATCATTTACTGCATTAAATTTTATAACTTCATCTATCATAAGTGCATTGGCAATTCCATGAGGTATATGGTGTGCAGCTCCTAATTTGTGGGCCATGGAGTGGCATACTCCTAAAAATGCATTGGCAAATGCCATACCCGCCATAGTTGAAGCATGTGCCATTTTTTCTCTGGCTTTTACATTAGTGGTTCCTTCCGCATAAGCTAGCGGTAAATACTTAAATATCAATCTTATTGCTTCAAGTGCCAACCCATTGGTATATTCTGAAGCCATTACAGATACATAAGACTCCAGGGCATGGGTCATTGCATCTATACCCGATGCTGCAGTTAGTCCCTTTGGCATATTCATCATAAGCTCTGCATCAATTATAGCTATATCTGGTGTTAATTCATAATCCGCCAGAGGGTATTTGGCTCCTGTTTTTTCATCAGTAATTACTGTAAACGGAGTAACTTCTGATCCCGTTCCTGCAGATGTGGCCACCGAAATCATCATGGATTTTTCGCCCATCTTAGGGAATGTATAAACTCTCTTTCTTATATCCATAAATCTCATGGCCAGGTCTTCAAATTTTATTTCAGGATGTTCGTACATAACCCACATGATTTTTGCAGCGTCCATTGCGGAGCCGCCTCCAACTGATATAATAGTATCTGGATTATATTGAAGCATTTCTGCTGAACCTTTTTTAGCTGTAGCAAGGGTTGGATCAGGTTCCACATCTGTAAATATTTTATAGCCTACTCCCATTTCTCCAAGAATTTTTGTAATACTATCTGTATATCCTAATTGATAAAGAACCTTATCTGTTACTATGAAGACCTTCTTCTTATGCATAGTCTTTAGTTCTTTTAGGGCAGTTCCAAGTGCACCGTATTTAAAATAAATTTTTTCAGGAACCCTAAACCAAAGCATGTTTTCTCTCCTCTCCGCAATACTCTTTATATTCAACAAATGTTTTGGTCCCACATTTTCTGATATGGAGTTTCCTCCCCAGGAACCGCAGCCAAGGGTCAATGAAGGAGCCAGTTTAAAATTATATAGATCTCCTATAGCTCCCTGTGCTGATGGCATATTTATAAGGGTTCTGCCTGTCTTCATAGCTTCACTGAACTTTTCCACTTTTTCTTTTTGGGTCATAGTATTTACATAAAGCACAGAAGTATGCCCTATGCCTCCCAATTCAACCAGTCTTGCTGCTTTTTTCAGACCATCATTGAAATTTTTAACTCTGTACATGGCAAGAACCGGAGATAATTTTTCACGAGAGAATGGTTCTTCAAGTTCTACAGACTCTACTTCACCTATGAGTATCTTTGTTCTCTCAGGCACTTTCACTCCTGCCATCTCTGCTATTTTACGAGCACTCTGTCCAACAATATCAGGACTTATGCTTCCATTAACTAAAATAGTCTCTCTGACCTTATCTATTTCATCATTTTTCAGTATATATCCCCCTCTTTCTGAAAATTCTGTTTTTACTTCCTCATATATTCTATCCAGTACCATTACTGACTGCTCCGAGGCACATATCACACCATGATCAAAGCTTTTTGAAAGAAGTATAGAGTTTACTGCCATTTTAATATTTGCACTGTCATCAATTATAACAGGGGTGTTTCCAGGACCAACTCCTATGGCAGGTTTTCCCGATGAATAAGCTGCCCTAACCATTCCTGGTCCGCCTGTAGCAAGAATTAAATCCGCCTCCTTCATTACTAACTGAGAAAGTTCAATTGAGGGTTCATCTATCCATCCTATAATTTCCACCGGTGCCCCTGCCTCAACTGCAGCATCAAGGACTATTTTTGCTGCCGCAACAGTTGATCTTTTAGCTCTAGGATGAGGTGAAAAAACTATGCCATTTCGGGTTTTAAGAGCTATTAGAGCTTTGAATATTGCTGTAGAGGTGGGATTTGTAGTGGGCACAACTGCTGCAATAACACCTACAGGTTCTGCAATTCTAACCATACCAAAGCCTTCATCTCTTTCTAAGACCCCGCAGGTCTGTTCATCCTTATATTTGTTGTACACATATTCTGAAACAAAATGATTTTTGATGACCTTATCTTCCACAATTCCCATGCCAGTTTCTTCCACAGCCATTTTAGCAAGTTTTATTCTGGCACTATTGGCTGCCATAGCTGCCTGTTTGAAAATCTCATCTACCTGTTCCTGGGTATAAGTGGAAAATTTCTCCTGTGCCTGTCTTACCTTTTGTAATTTTTTCATTAATTCCTCAACATTTGTAACTTTCATAAGCAACACCTCTTTTTTAATTTTTTAATAGTGTTAGCATATGTATGGTATATTTATTCTCCCATGCAAAAAAGTTGTAGAGGACTACAACTTTTTTTAAAGTAAAATGCTATTATTGATTTTTTAATGGATCATATCCAACTACGGTCCATATTCCTGTATTATCTTCTCTTATGAGTCTTTTTAGATATACTCTTTTTATGGTAGTTTTATCTCCGCTTACCTCTATAATTGCCTCTTTACCAGTATTTTTAATTATCTTTAATTCTTCATATTTAATAGGATATTCACCTTGAATACCTTCAGGTAAAATTTTTAAGCTTGCAAAAACCTGGGATACAAAAACAGGGTCTAATTTCCAGGGTGAATGTCCTGCATCCACATTTTTCTGTTCCTGCTCTTCTACTTTTAAATCAACAGGAACTTCAACCTGTGGTTTATCTAATGACTGTTCTTTTGATGATATATCAACTATACCACTAGTTGAACCCTTTATAAATAATTCTAACTCTTCTAAATAAGTGTTACCAATCACAGCGTATTCAAAACCATCCTGCTTCCACCTAACCGAACTTATACCTGTTATATTCGCATAAGGCACTTGTCCCTGAAGGATTCCTATCTCATTTTTTATAGGCGATTGAATTTCTGCTACATTGTTGTTTACTTTTCCTAAAGCTGCCATAGAGGCTGGTTTAAATTCACTGTCAGATTTTTTTTGTAAAATCACAACCTTCTTTTTGTTATCTTTAGAGGTATAGTTTATTTTAACAACTTTAGCATCATTTACTATCGATATATTGTTTTGAATAAATGATGATGGCACATTTTCAGGTATTGTAGGTGTAAATCCCAAGATTTCTTTAACATCTGCCAGGCTATTTACAATTTGCTCCGTATTTGTATCTATTTCTTTAAACCCTTCTGGTATAGTGTAGGCTAGAAGCTCTTTAGGAATACTTTCAATAAAATCTATACTTGTATAACATACCTTATATTGAATGGAGTACTGCATGGCAGATTGTTTTTGTAGGGGCATTTTAGTGTCTTTATCAATCCATATCTTATAAGAATCCCCCCCCTTTGGAGTCACTTCCATTACAATAGCAGTTCTTCCTGAAACTTTGTCTTCACCTACAATTTTAGTTTCAAGTGCATTTTTTACGTCATCTATCTCTTTTCCCAATTCAAATGTAAAACTATAGGAATCTGGAAAAGCAGCTAATACCTCTACTTTCTTTTGTCCGGGCTGAATCTGCCATTTCTTTTGCCCATTATTCACAGTAATTACATCCTTTTGAGCTCCTTCCAATCCTTTAACATAATATTTTCCTTCCTTTTATTTACACTATTAGCTAAATTTTTGGCATAATTATCTTCCGGAAGACTTGGTTCTCTTAAGCTGCGTACTAACCTTACAGTTTCAAAAAGTTCCTCCATTTCAGGTGCATCTACCATATTTTCATGTTCCTTAGGTTTTTTTTCACTATTTAAACTATCAATATAAGCCGTTAACTTCTTTTCTTTATCAGTCATCAATTTACACCTCCATAATTTAATGCTCATCCTTGAGAATTTTTGTAAGATTTTGTATTGCCCTATATTGTAAAACCCGGATATTGCCCTCTTTTTTATTCATCTGCCTGGCAGTATCCTCTACAGAGAATCCTTTTAATATTCTCAGTTCAATAACAGTGCGCTGTTCCCCATTTAAAGACTTTAATGCATTTTGTATAATTTCACGTTGTGCCATATCCTCTGTACAATCTTCCACTGATGCTGACTCCGGATTTATATTATCAAAGTTAACTATGCTGCCTCGACGTTTGTTTTTACGCCATTTATCTCTCAGGATATTTAATGAAACAATTTTTAAAAAACCTATAAATTTATCCACTTTCACATTATTTTTTCGTATATGTGAAATAGCCTTGAAATAAGTTTCCTGAGTAATATCTTCAGCTTCTTCACGATTTTGTACTTTGAAGTATATAAAACGATACAGTGGTTCCCAGGTAGCAGCACACATCTTCTCAATAGAGTTTATGTCATCTATCTTAATATTCATTTCATCATCTATCATAAATTACAACCCCCTTTACAAGTTACCTAGTTATACTAATAATGACGTTGAAAATGGCACAAAAGTTACAATTTAAAGATATTATTTGATAATATTCTTAATGGAAATTCAATATTGTAAGTATTTGTTTATACCATTAAAATGATGTGTAATTCACGTTAGGATATGATTGAAATGGTTGTAGAAATAATTTATAATGATAAAAGCGGTGCTTAAATTCCATAATTTACATAAAAATTATTGAATTATTTTTTTATATCAGGACATATTAAATAGTGTAAAGAGCATGAGAATTGAGCCGAAGCTTATATATGTTCTTATATTTAAGAATATATATAAGCTAGCCTAAAATTGTATATAGTTTTTTAGAAATTTAGTAGATACTTTTAAAATACTTCTTGGTAAGTTTTTGTAATGTTCATGCTAAAAGTCAAAAATCTCATATATACAATTAAAGGTGGATCTTATATGTCGGTGAAAGGTTTTATTATAGTTAATTATATTGATTATAATAGGATCCCAAATTGTTGTATAAGGTTCAGCGAAGGTCATTCAGGGTGCTGAGATGGTTGTATACAGCTAAGGGGTTGTATATGGCTGTGTAGGTATGTTGTATGGCTGAACGAATCATCAATATAGGTGGTGAACTGTTTAATTATAGTTTTTAACTTATAGCAATATAATAAAAGATTATAATTGGATATTAAATTATATATATTGGTGTAAGGTAAATTCTCGTGTTCTTTATGTTTTGTATACAAATATACTTCTTCTATAATATATAGACCAAAGAAAGTAAATTAAAGCCGTACTATAATCGTTATTATAGTGCGGCTTTTTTGTAAAATTTTAGTTTTCAAATATAATTAGCTGTGATATAATAAAGTTTAGCGAAATTTAACTTCAGAGGTGATGCTATGCCAATAAAGATAAAAGATGACCTGCCTGCTGCTGAAATTTTAAATAGTGAAAATATATTTATTATGCCTGAAAATGTAGCTTTTCATCAAGATATAAGACCACTTAAAATTGCTATTTTAAATCTTATGCCAATTAAAATTACTACAGAGGTTCAATTGTTGAGGCTTATAGGTAATACTGCACTGCAAATTGAGATTGAATTACTTCATTTAAAGACTCATGTTTGTAAGAATACTTCAGAAGAGTATTTAACCAATTTTTACAGAACTTTTGATGAGATAAAAAATGAAAAATTTGACGGATTAATTATTACGGGAGCTCCAATAGAACAGTTAGAATTTTCTAGGGTTAATTACTGGGAAGAATTGAAGGATATAATGGAATGGAGCAAATGTCATGTATACTCTACATTGCATATATGTTGGGGGGCACAAGCTGGATTATACTATCATTATGGTATACCAAAGTACATATTAAAAGAAAAGTTATTTGGGGTATTTAAACATGAAGTTACAGAAGAAAAAGAAAAATTAGTACGAGGATTTGATGATGAATTTTATGTGCCTCATTCCAGGTACACAGAAGTGAAAAGAGAGGATGTTGAAAAAGTTAAGGAATTAACTATACTGGCACAATCTAAAAAAGCAGGAGTTTATCTGATTTTGGACAACAAAGGAAGAAGAATTTTTGTAACAGGTCATTCAGAATATGATCCTCTTACATTAAAAGATGAATATATGAGGGATATTTCAAAAGGCGAAGATATAAAAATGCCTGAAAACTATTTTCCAGATGATAATCCAGATAGAAAGCCTGTAGTAAAATGGAGAAGTCATGCGGATTTGTTGTTTTCAAATTGGCTTAATTATTATGTTTATCAGGAAACACCTTATGATTTAAGTGAAATGCCGCCTTCTTTTTTATAATGGAATTAAAATTTTTATATATTGGAAAGGGGATTAATTATGGATTTGAATATGAAGGTAAAAGAAACAGTGGAATATATAAACTCTAATATAAAAGCCACCCCTAAGATAGGAATTATACTGGGATCAGGACTAGGAGATATGGCAGAAGAGATTGAGAAACCTAGAATTTGTAAGTATAATGAAATACCACATTTTCCTGTTTCTACAGTGGAAGGACATAAGAATAGATTTGTTATAGGAAATCTTGGAGGCAAATATGTAATTGCAATGCAGGGAAGGTTTCATTATTATGAGGGGTATTCAATGGAAGAGGTAACTTTTCCAATCAGGGTAATGAAAAAATTGGGAGTAGAAATGTTCATAGTTACTAATGCTGCAGGAGGAGTAAATAAAAATTATAAAAGCGGAGAGCTTATGCTTATAAACGATCATATAAATTTATCTGGACAGAATCCACTTATAGGACAAAACTTAGAGGACTTTGGAACTAGATTTCCAGATATGTCTGAGGCCTATGATAAAGAACTTATAAAAGTAGCCAAAAATGCAGCTCTTCAATTAAATATACAGCTGCAGCAGGGAGTATATGTATACATGAGTGGACCAAGTTATGAAACACCTGCTGAAATAAATATGTTAAGAGTACTAGGAGGAGACGCAGTAGGCATGTCTACAGTTCCAGAAGTCATTACAGCAAATCACAGTGGTATGAAAGTTATGGGAATATCCTGTATAACTAATATGGCAGCAGGAATACTCAGGCAGCCTTTAAGTCACGAGGAGGTCATAAAAACTTCATCTATGGTATCTGAAAATTTTAAATTACTTTTAAGAAAAATATTGAGAGAACTATAGACTAAGGCACTAAATCTAAAGGTTTGGTGCCTTAGTCTATAGTTTTAACGGAAATATACATTTAAAGTATTTTATACATATCTTTTTCATGTTTTTGTTTTACCTCTAGCATATTATGGAGTACTAATTTTATAGCTATAATATCATCTAAATAGCCTATTGGAAATATATAATCAGGTATAATATCTACAGAAAGTATAAAATAAAGCAACCCACTTCCAAGTAGGGCATGAATTTCTTCTGGAAGACTTTCATCACAGAATTTTTTGTACATTTCCTTTAACTCCTCTATAAAAAAACCATCTCCATTTACAGTTTCTATTTTTTTGTTAAAATCTTTATATATGATGTTTTTCCCTTCTTCTGTAAGAGCATATACTTTATATTTTTCCAGTTCTTCTTCTATTTTTGACAAATCACATTTGTAATTTAATAAATCAGGTAATTTTAAGAGCTCATGGATGTTTTTTATAAGGGAAGGTGAATCAATGGAATCTTCATCAGTTAGGGATGTCATGTCATATCCGTCAGCTATTAATAATTTTTTTATAGGCACATTTAAATATTTAGAAAGAATCCTAAGATGATTCATGTTTGCACTTTGTTTGCCATTTACGATTCTTGAAATGGTGGCAGTATCTATTCCACTTATAGAACTTAATTTACGCATGGAAAGTGAATTTTCTTTTAATAAAGTTCTAATCATGGAGCCTAATTCAGATTTTTTTTTGTTTTCATACACGTTTATCTCACTCCTTAATTAATTAAAAGGTTATTTAAGTTAAAATCAATAATTAGTTATATTAAAGTATATGCAGTAGAGACTATGTTAGTATAATTGGCTCTAATAATTTTATTAATGTTGAATTTATTTCAATGTTAATTTGAAAAATAAGAAACAATTTCTACATGTAAGTATACTATGATATTAGATTCAGTTAGAGATGTAATCTATTTTGGAGGTAACAATATAATGAATGGTTCAAATGAAAATAGATTAGAAGGATTTAATATAGGTAAATCAAAATTTTATAATACTATAGATAGAAAAGAAAAAAAATATTTAAGCCGCAGTACATTATTATGGACAGTTATAGGACCAGGACTTTTGGCTGCCATGGGAGACAATGATGCTGGAGGGGTAATATCTTACTGTGTAACAGGTATGAAATTTGGCATAAGTATATTTATACCTCTGTGCATTTTTCTTATTATAATACCTTATGCAGTTCAGGAAATGTCAATGAGAATTGGAACTATAAGTGGGAGCAGTCTTATAAAGCTTATCAGAAAATATTACGGAAGATATTGGGTAAAATATCATGTAGTTGCTTTGATTGTTGAAAATATTTTAATGCTTTCCACGGAATTTATAGGTATGACTGCAGGCTTAATTGTTATTGGAATACCTATTTGGATGGGAACGGCTATTAGCTTAATACTTGTGTTATCAATTATTATATTTGCAGGATATAAGAAGAAAGAAAAAATGGCACTTTTAATTGGTAGTTCCAATGTGATATTTATTGTGATTGCCTTTATTGTTCATCCAAGTGCAGTGACTAGTTCATATAATTTTATGTCTTTAAGTTTAATTCATGGAAATAATGATTTAGTGTGGTATACTGCAGCTATTGCAGGTAATTCAATAGCTCCATGGATGGTATTTTTTCAAAACAGTGCTTATATGGATAAAGGAGGTACAGGAGAACGTCATATTTTTGCAAGACGTCTGGATATTCGTATAGGGTGTATAGTTCAGGTAATAATCGCTATTTGCATACTTGTCTCTGGAGCGGCATTGTCTGGTCATGTACAGAATATAGAAAATGCAGCACCTGCTGAATTGATACTTGGTTTTACGAATTATTTTGGCAGAGGTATAGGTATATTATTTGCTCTTGGTATATTTAATGCAGGCCTTCTAGCATCAATTACTATATCACTATCCTCTTCCTGGTGTGTGGCAGATGCCTTCAATTGGCCCCATAGCTTAAATAATAAAATAAAAGAAGCCCATAAATTTTATGCCGTATATGTGGGAAGTGCAGCTGTGGCCGCACTAATTATTTTAATACCCAATCTCCCTTTAAATTATATGGCACTTATTACCCAGGTAATAGGCGGAATTATAATGATTCCTATTATAATTTTTATTATATTGCTTTCAAATAAAAAAGATATTATGGGTAAATATAAAAATAGCTTGTTTATAAATATAAGAGCTTATATGATTGCAGCAGTGCTGATAGGAATAACTATACTTCTTTTGTGGAGTTTTTTATAAATGTTGGTGTGTTAAATTATAGAAGTAAATACTTGTACCTTGAGAATTTTCGTGATACCATGGTACAGTATGGAATAACCTATTTAATATAATATATGAGATTATCTTTATTTAGATGTGCTTTAATTCAGGAAGAAGGTTTCAGGGTGAAAAATGATAATATTTCTATTTGGCATAGAACATTTATTTTAACTTTTACACTTATACCTATTATAATGTGTATAGTTTTTAACGTGCTTTTATTTTACGGACTGTTCATAAGCGTAGTTTTTTCTTTATGTATGTTCAAAGTATGTGGTTTTACTTTTAAGGAACTTTTAATAATGATTATAAATAGTTTTATAGAATGCAGAGAACTTTTTATATTAATAGTACTCATAGGAATAACTATTCCAATATGGTTTTCCTCGGGGATAATACCTGCTATGATGTTTTATGGATTTGATTATATAATAGGCAAAAATTTGATATTTGTAGCATTTATATTTACATCTTTAGTTTCAATTTCTATTGGTTCTGCAGTTGCATGTATAAGTACTATAGGAATTGCATTACTTGGCCTTGGAAAGGTGTTTCAAGTTCCGGACTATATTCTTCTTGGAGCCATTGTTTCAGGTGCATTTTTAGCAGATAAACTTTCACCGATTTCAGGACTTGTAAATCTTATGATTTCTACTATTAGGATATCCTATAAGAAAGCACTTATATATATGTTAAGAACCACTTTACCTGCTTGTATAATTGTATCTATAGTTTATTTCTATATGGGCAGAAATTACACTATAGAAGAATATGCATTAGGTAATTTCCAAAAATCTATTGGGGAAAATTATTTTATGTCTCCTCTGCTTTTATTGGTACCGGTTTTAATATTTTTGTTATGCTTTTTAGGAGTAAAAATGGTTAATTCTCTATTTACAGGAGTAACTATAGGAATAATAATAAGTATCTTTTGTCAAAAGGTATCTTTAGTAAAAATTTTTAGTTATATACTATTTGGATATAAAGGCAATACCACTTCTTTAGAATTGAATAAAATATTAGTGGGGGGAGGAATTCAGTCAATAATCAGTATATTTTTTATAATAATAATGGCTGTTGCTTTAAGCAGTATATTTAGCGGTACTGGAATTATAAATCCCATAATAAATAAAATGATTTCTAAGGTAAGATGTAGAGAAGAAATTATTGTAAAAACAGGGATTATAAGCGCTATATTAACTATAATTTGTGATCAGAGTATGGCAATAATATTACCGGGAGAACTTTTAAGGGATAAATATAAAAAATTAAAAATTGAAAATTATATTTTAGCCAGGACCATATCCGATACAGGAGTTGTGATGGCACCCTTAATACCCTGGAATGGGAATTCGTTGTTTATTCTAGCACTTACGGGAATATCATCAATTAAATATGGACCCTATGCCCTATTATGTTATGTTTTACCTATAATTACTTTATGTCTGAGTTTTTTTACAAAAAATATTCCAAGAAGAGAATTGGCGAATTGTAAAAAACTTAGAGTTTAAGTTTTTGTCTTAGATGAGTAAATATTGGAATAATACAATAGATAAGTATATTTATAGTTGCAGAAGGGTAAATCCTTATATATAATAATAAATAGGTAAATTTTAAATCACGGAGGTGTATATTATTAATAAAGTTAATAACTTAAATGAAGAAATTAGAGTAGAGAAAGTCAGATTGGTAGGGGAAAAAGATAGTGTTATTATAAATACTAAAGAAGCTTTAAATATAGCCAGAGAAAAGGGTATGGATTTGGTGATGGTTTCACCTCAGGCTAAGCCACCTGTATGTAAAATAATGAATTATAGTAAATTTGTCTATGAGCAGTCTAAAAAGGCAAAGCTCGCTAAAAAGAATCAAAAAATTGTTGAGTTGAAAGAAATTAGACTAAGTGCTACCATTGAGCAAAATGATATAGAGATTAAAGCTAATAATGCGAGAAAATTTTTGGCTAAAGGTAATAAGGTTAAAGTATCTATAAGGTTTAGAGGGAGACAAAATAATTATACCAATTTAGGCAGAAATGTTTTAAATGTATTTTTAAGTAAAGTTGAAGAGGAAGCATCCGTAGAAAGAGCTCCTAAATTAGAAGGGAATAATATGTTTATGATTTTAGCTCCTAAAAAGTAGTAGGTCTAATAAAAATATAGGAAGTTCCATCAGGACTTGACGAATTAAGTCCTGATTTTATTTTTTTTGCAAAAAATACAACAATTTTGCATACTCTGTTTACAAAAAAAAATTAGTGTATTATAATAAATAATATATAGTGAATGATATTGAATGTCATTATCGTAAATTTAATTGAAATATATTTAGTTATTGTATGGATAATGATTTGTGGGGAGAATGTTTTTTAAAAGAAATAATGCCTAGCATGAAGAAATAACGTTTTGAATAAATTCATATCATGGTTTTTGTAGAATTTGTAGAAGAGGAGGAAGTATATTATGATGCCGATTACAATGATAAAGGTAGGAGAGACAAGTAGTATTAAGAATATTCTAGGTAATGACGATGTTCGCCGCCACTTGGAACATCTTGGATTTGTTCTTGGGGAACATGTAACTGTAGTGGCTGAAATAGCTGGAGATATTATTGTAAATGTAAAAGATGCTCGTATTGCCTTAAATAAATCTATGGCAAAGAGGATTATTGTATAGCATATTTATAAGGGAAAGGAGATAAGTATATGAAAACATTAAAAGACATCAAGTGTGGTGAAACAGTTACTATTGTTAAGGTACATGGAAAAGGTGCCATTAAAAGAAGATTTATGGACATGGGTTTAACTAAAGGTACTGAAATTTATGTGCGTAAGGTAGCTCCTCTTGGAGATCCTGTAGAAATTAATGTAAAAGGTTATGAACTCAGTCTTAGAAAAGAAGAAGCCTTAATAGTGGAGGTTAGTTAGATTAACAATTCACCAAAAGTTATAAATTTTAAGTGATTGACACCAATTAGGAGGGATGTAAATGTCAATTAAAATTGCTCTTGCTGGTAATCCAAATAGCGGTAAGACAACTATGTTCAATAATTTAACAGGCAGTTCCCAGTACGTGGGCAATTGGCCTGGTGTTACTGTGGAAAAAAAGGAAGGTAAACTTAAAGGTCATAAAGATGTTATTATTCAAGATTTACCTGGTATCTATTCTCTTTCTCCCTATACTCTGGAGGAAGTTGTTTCAAGAAATTATTTAATTAATGAAAAGCCAGACTGTATTATAAATATTGTTGATGGTACAAATATTGAAAGAAACTTATATCTTACCACACAGCTTATGGAAATTGGTGTGCCTGTGGTTATGGCCGTAAATATGATTGATATGGTTCGTAAAAATGGAGATATCATAGATATAAAGAAACTAAGAGAAGCTATTGGCTGTGAAGTTATCGAAACATCTGCATTAAAAGGCATTGGTTCTAAGGAAGTAGCTGAAAAAGCAATACAGCTTGCCAAAATGAAGGCTGTTTCTTCGCCAGGGCATACTTTTTCAAAGGCCGTAGAAAGTGCTCTGTCAGAAATTGAAGATAATATAAAAAATAATTTAAATGGACTAAATTCTCGCTGGTTTGCTATAAAATTATTTGAACGGGATGAGAAAATTGAAGAGCAGATAACTCTCCCAGATGATATAAAAGAACGCATAGAAAATGTTATAGATGAGTGTGAAAGAAAATTTGACGATGATAGTGAAAGTATTATTACAGATGAGAGATATTCTTATATAAGTAAAGTTGTAAAACAAGCTGTTCATAAGAAGAATAGAAGTAAATTAACAGTTTCTGATAGGATTGACAAGATTGTAACCAATCGTATTTTGGCATTACCTATTTTTGCAGTTGTTATGTTCCTTGTTTATTATCTTTCTATTTCAACAATAGGAGCATGGATGACCGATTGGGTAAATGATGTTTTGTTTACTGATATTGTACCTAATGCAGTGGAAGGTTTTCTAACAGCTATAGGTACTGCTCATTGGTTGAATTCTCTTATTTTAGATGGTATTGTTGCCGGTGTAGGTGCCGTACTTGGCTTTGTGCCTCAAATGATGGTATTATTCTTATGTCTTGCTTTATTAGAGGACTGCGGTTATATGGCACGTATTGCATTTATTATGGATAGACTATTTAGAAAATTTGGATTGTCAGGTAAATCTTTTATTCCAATTCTTGTGGGAACAGGCTGTGGCGTTCCAGGCATTATGGCAAGTAGAACCATTGAAAATGAGCTTGATAGGAGAATGACAATCATGGTCACTACTTTTATACCTTGTGGAGCTAAATTACCTATTATTGCCTTAATTGCAGGGGCTTTGTTTCCTGGATCCACGTGGGTTGCACCTTCTGCATATTTCTTAGGAATTGCAGCTATTATTGTTTCAGGTATTATTCTAAAAAAGACGAGAGTTTTTGCAGGAGATCCGGCTCCTTTTGTAATGGAACTTCCAGTATATCATGTACCAGGTGCTAAAGGTGTTCTCATTCATACATGGGAACGTTCAAAAGCATTTGTTAAGAAAGCAGGAACTGTAATACTTCTTGCTACTATCGGCGTTTGGTTACTAAGCTCATTTAGCTGGACTTTTAAAATGGTGGATATAGAACAGTCCATACTTGCTAGTATAGGAAATGTAATTGCACCTTTATTTGCACCACTTGGATGGGGTGACTGGAAAGCTGCTGTGGCTTCAATAACTGGATTAATAGCTAAGGAGAATGTTGTAGGAACTTTTGGTATTCTTTATGGTTTTGCAGAAGTGGCTGAAGATGGTGCACAGGTTTGGGGAAGTCTTCAAGCGGCATTTACTCCTCTTTCAGCATATACATTCCTTATATTCAATTTATTATGTGCTCCTTGTTTTGCTGCCATAGGTGCTGTTCGTAATGAAATGGCTTCAGCAAAATGGACATGGGCTACTATTGGCTATCAGACTATATTTGCCTATATCATTGCATTGATTGTATATCAATTAGGTTCATTATTTGCAGGCAGAGGTTTTGGCATAGGTACAGTTGTTGCTATTGCTTTAGTTTGTGTATTAATTTACCTCTTATTTAGAAAACCTGTTAAGGTTAATAATAAAGTTAGTGATTCTAAAAAACAGGAGGCGGTGGTATAATATGTCTACTGTCATAGTTGGAGTAATTTTATTTGGCATAATAGCATTTGCTGGATATAAAACTTATAAGTCTCACAAAGGAGGCAGCGGTTGTGGCTGTGGTTGCTCTGGCTGCGATAAATCTGAAAATCGTTAACACTAAAATATAAAAACAGCTGGAGAATCTGTCCAGCTGTTTTTATATTTTAAAACTGTAATATATTCAATAAAAAATAACACTTTGGTATAGTGTAGTGTATTTACAAAAAAAAATTAGTATATTATAATAAATTGTGTATTATAAATGATATTGAATATCATTATTATAATGTTTTTAATAGAAATTTATCTGGAGATTGCCGTTTTTTATTATTTTCCACTTGTTTAAATTTAAGGACAAGCATCGGCATGATTTGGGATAAGTTATTTAGTTTAGATAGAGAAAAGTACTATTTATGTTGTGAGCGAACTTTATCTAAATTTTAGAATAGCTTTATACATAATTTAAAGTTGGACAAGATAATGATGTCTAGATATGAATGAGAAAAAGGAGGAGGTGCCATGTATGATGCCATTAAACGGTGTAGCGATAGGGAGATATGCTGAGGTTAACGATATACAAGGCAGTGAGCGTATATGTAAAAAAATAATGGAAATGGGATTGAATAAAGGAATGGTTATACAGATGGTTAGAAATGACGAAGGACCTTTAATTATAAAAATAGGGGAAACCAGACTTGCACTGGGAAGGGGAATGGCGCAAAAGGTCATAGTCAAGGAAGTATAAGGTAGATATTTAATAGATGCACTTTTTCATAGATATATTCATGATAATGAAATTCAATGTCATTATATAATAATGTTATTTTTAAAAGGCAATTTATAAGTATAAGCCGATGAGATTATATGCATATCTTATCGGCTTAATTGTTATTGAGGACAGTAAAACAAGTTTTGGATTTAACAGGAATAAGTATCCCGCACTGCATTATTGAGTATAATAAAATTAGAAAAACAAGACAATAAAAGATGGATATACTAAATAAAACTGTAATATAATTGTATAGTATTACAAGAGGTGATTAAAATGAAACAACTCTGGTGGAAAGAAGCAGTATTTTACGAGATATATGTAAGAAGTTTTATGGATTCTACAGGGGATGGTATAGGGGATTTAAAAGGTATAATTTCAAAATTGGATTATTTAAAGGATTTAGGTATTGATGTGATATGGATTTCTCCCATGTATAGATCCCCTAATTGTGATAATGGATATGATATCAGCGATTATAGGGATATTTTACCAGAGTTTGGAACATTGGATGATTTTTATGATCTTCTAAAACAGGTTCATGTGCGTGATATGAAGCTTATAATTGATTTAGTTATAAATCATACCAGTGATTTACATCCATGGT
Source organism: Clostridium kluyveri DSM 555 (assembly GCF_000016505.1). Classification (NCBI taxonomy): domain Bacteria; kingdom Bacillati; phylum Bacillota; class Clostridia; order Eubacteriales; family Clostridiaceae; genus Clostridium; species Clostridium kluyveri. Next base: position 1,674,697 of record NC_009706.1, on the reverse strand, counting down.
TTATTGAATCTAGAAGCTGCAGAAATAATTCAAAGAGGAATTTTTATATATGGAAGCAGGGGATAAAAAATAAAGAACCTAATAATTGGAAAGGTATATTTGGAGGCTCTGTTTGGGAATATGACAGAAATACCAAGGAGTATTATTTTCACTTGTTTTCTAAAAATCAACCGGATTTAAACTGGGAAAATGGGAAAATGCGTGAAGAAATATATGATATGATAAATTGGTGGCTTGAAAGAGGCGTAGACGGCTTTAGGATAGACGCCATAAGTCATATTAAGAAAGATGTGCTTGATAAAAAAATGCCTTATGTTAAGGGCGAAAGGTATGTAGATGCCTTTGAGAGATATACTAACGTTCAAGGGATTTTTTATTATTTAAAGGAACTTAAAGAAAAGGCACTTAATAAATACGATATTGTTACTGTAGGGGAAGCAAATGGGGTTACTGTGGAACAAGCGCCTCTCTGGGTAAATGAAAAAGATGGTATATTTAATATGATATTTCAATTTGAACTTTTGGATTTATTTGAATCACAGTCATATCATAAAATAAGTATATTAGATATAAAAAGAATTTTATCTAAGTGGCAGAAAGTACTGGAGAACAAAGGGTGGAATGCACTATTTATAGAAAATCATGATGTACCTCGTATTGTTTCTATTCTAGGGGATAATGAGTATTTAAGAGAAAGTGCTACCTGTATTGCAGCTATGTATTTTATGATGAAGGGTACTCCATTTATATATCAGGGACAAGAAATTGGTATGACCAATATAAAGCTAGAGGATATTGAAGAATATAACGATATAAAAAGCAAGGAATTCTATTGCACCAAGATAAAGGAGGGAGTACCTAAAGAAAAGGTAATGAAAATATTAGGACTGTCCTCAAGAGATAATGCAAGAAGCCCCATGCAGTGGAATGATAAAAAGAATGCAGGTTTTACCACAGGTATTCCCTGGTTTAGTGTAAATGAAAATTATAAGAAAATTAATGTGGAAAATCAATTGAAGGATTCCAAGTCCATACTTAATTTTTATAAGAAAATGATTAGTATTAGAAGAGAAAATAAAGTTTTTATCTACGGAAATTACAAAATGATTTTAAAAGATCATATGAGTATATTTGCATATACAAGAACTTTTAAAGGTGAAAAGGCCATTGTAATATGTAATTTAAGTGTGGTTAATGCGTTATATAGATATGATACAATAAAATTAAATTATTCAAATTTTCTACTAGGTAATTATCCCATAGATAAAGAAAAATATGCTACAGAATTTGTATTAAAGCCTTATGAAACTAGAATTTATAAATTAAATTGTTTGGAGGAAGATTCAGTTTGGAAGAAAAATATGTAATAGGAGTTGATTTAGGGGGCACTAAAATAGCTGCTGCTTTAGTGGATTTTAAAGGAACAATAATATGTAAATATACCTTGCCTACAAAAGCAGAAGAAGGAGAAAAATATATATTAGATAATATAATAAAAATCATAGAAAAAGTAGTGAACTTTGGCGGAGTTTGCAGTAAAAAAATAAAATGTATTGGATTAGGAGCTCCGGGTCCTCTTGATATAGACAAAGGAAAAATTATATGTACTCCAAACCTGCCCTTTAAAAATTTTAATATTGTAAGCCCCTTGAAAAATCATTTTAAGATGCCCATATTTTTAGATAATGATGGTAATGCTGCGGCTATAGCCGAACACATGTTCGGTGCAGGAAAAGGAATTAATAATATGGTGTTTATAACTGTTTCTACGGGGATAGGAGGAGGAGCAATATTAAATGGACAGATATATAGGGGTAATACCAAAAATGCTCTGGAAATAGGACATATGACCTTAGATGCACAGGGTCCGCTTTGCAATTGTGGTAATTTTGGATGCGCAGAAGTAATGGCTTCAGGAACAGCTATAGCTAGAGAAGCAAAAAAAGCAGTAAAGATGGGATATAATACCACCCTTGCATTATATAAAAATATAACTTCAAAAGAGGTCTTTAAAGAAGCTCAATTAGGAGATAGTATATCACAAAATATACTAGATACAACTTTAAATTATTTGGGTATATGTGTAGCGAATATAATTACTTGTTTAGATCCGGAAGCTGTGATTATAGGTGGAGGAGTCTCAAAAGGGGGAAAAATCATCTTTGATAAAATAAATGAAGTAGTGAAAAGGAGATGCTTTGGTACAGTAAGTAAAAATACAAGGATACTTCCTGCACTTTTGGGAACAGATGCAGGCGTTATAGGAGCCGCAGCACTTGCATTTATAGAAGAAAAATTTTAGTGTTTTTCTTCTATAAATTATATGGATCAATTTAAAAAAGAACCTCAGTCTCATCTGGAGTTTCATCTGGGTTATCTAGTGGTGCAGTAGGTGAAATAGATGTTCTAATTTCTCCACCAGTTTCTTTTACAATTTTATTTAATTTATCAATATCATCATCCGTAATAAAATCTGCATCCAATATTACTTTATAGCAGATGTTTTCAATCTCTCTGAAACTACCAAAACCGCCCATTATAGGACTTCCAGGATGAGAACTGTATAGGGAATTTCTATAATTTATTATATTTGAAAAGTTCATTTCCGAATCTGAATCTATAGTATTTATGTCTATGTAATTATCATTTAAATCAAGAGCAGTGTTAAAACCATTCAAGTTAAGTTCTTCTACTGCAATATTAGCGTTTTTTATTCCTCTATAGTGAATTTCAATTCTCATTTTTACCATTCTCCTTATAAAATATATAATGTATTTTCCCACTTATTTTAAATAATATTCAATTTCTTAAAGTAGCCTATTTTTGATCACTTACATATTTATATATTGAGGTGATTTTATTGATAGTAGATGCTGTATTTGAAGGTGGGGGAATGAAAGGAATAGGTCTTGTAGGGGCAGTATGTTATTTTGAAAAAATGGGGTATAAATGGAATAGATTTGCAGGAACTTCTGCTGGGGCAATAATAGCCGCTCTTTTAGCAGTGGGGTATACAGGGGAAGAATTGAAAGATATCGTTATGAATTTGGATGAAAAGATATTTTTCAAGAAGAAAAAAATATGGGAGCTTTCCATGATAAAAAAATCTATTTCATTTTTTAAAGATAAAGGTATATATTCTTCAGATGCTGTGGAAAAATATATAAGACAATTACTGATTAAAAAAGGTAAGATAACTTTTGGAGATATAAGTATAGATGGAAAATCTCCTCTTAAAATAATAGCTTCGGATATAACAAAAAAAACTATGTTGATATTGCCAGATGATTTAAAAAACTATGGAATAGACCCTATGAAATTTGAAATATCCGAGGCAGTGAGAATGAGTATTAGTATACCTTTATATTTTAAACCAGTAAAATTTCATTATAAAGAAGGATGCAGTTATATAGTTGATGGAGGTATACTTAGTAATTTCCCTATTTGGATATTTGATACGGAAAAAGTTCCGGCCTGGCCTACTATAGGATTTAAACTAGTAGAAAACAGTGTGAGTTATAAAGAATCTAAAAAAACGGATTTTATTTCATATTTATTTGATATAATGGAGACTATGCTTGATAAAAATGAGGAGATATATGTAAAAGATAAATATGCAGTTAGAACTGTTTTTATCCCAACTCTTGGAGTTAAGGCTACTGAGTTTAATATTTCTAAAGAAATGAGATCGAAATTATTTAAATCAGGGTATAATAGTGCAGAACGTTTTCTACATCTATGGGATTTTCAAAATTATATAAGAGATTATGTGGTTAAATAAAAAATTATGTAGTGGATTTTAAAAATTAATTAATTTAAGGTAGATTGATGCGAAGTTTGCATCAGTCTATTTTTGTAGAAAATTAATTATATGTAATAATTCTTTTAAATATGGTAAAACTATTTGTGAAAAGTTAATAATAGTATAAAGCGTTCGGATAAATTTATGGGTTGGAAAGTGTGAGGTTATAAGGAGGTAGGTGCATTGACTGTTGGATCAAGAGTGAAAAATACATTGGTTACGCTTAGGAGCATTGAGAGTACTTTGAGGATATATTCTCTTCAAGAACAAAATAAAAAAGCTAAAGCTGCCTATAAAAAAGCTTTGGAAGAAGTTGATGGGGTGACCCAAAATTTAGATAAAAGATTAAAATTTTTGGAGTATGAAGAGCCTCAGTATAAAGGCAACTGATTTGGAGGAATATTGTATATGAAACCATGGATTGCAATTTTAGTTAAATCTATATTATTATTTTTTATATCCATAGCTTTTATAAGAATTATGGGGAAGAAACACTCAGCTAGGATGAATGCTTTTAACTTTATAAATTATAGTGTAATAGCAATCCTTGTAGCATTAATTTCTGTAAATGTTATAAACAACTGGGTATGGGGTATGTTGGCACTAGGTGTATGGTTTTTATTACCTATTGCTTTAGATTATATATGTATGAAAAGTAAAGTTATATATGATCTAATAAATGGCAAGGAACTTGTAGTTATAAAAGAAGGAAAAGTTATGGAAGAGAACTTAGGTAAAATAAGATATAGTGGGGAAGATTTATTGAGGGAACTTCGTTTTAAAAATATATTTAATTTAGCAGATGTGGAATTTGCGGTAATGGAATCCACGGGAGATATGAATGTAGTATTAAAATCGGATAAAAAACCAGTTACTGCAAAGGATTTGGGAATACAGGTAGCACCTGAAGGAGCACCTCAAACTGTAATTTTGGATGGAAACATAATAAATGAATCCTTAAGCAATTTAGGATTAAATCAAGGGTGGCTAAATACTCAACTAGAGTTATTGGGAGTATACTTAGATAATGTGTTTATAGGTCAAGTAAATTCAAAAGGAGAACTTTATGTGGATTTATTTGATGACGTTATTGAAGTCCCAAAATGTAATGTAAGAGAAATGTTATATGCTAACTTAGAAAAAGCTCAGTCAGATTTAATGTCTTTTGGGCTTGAGACAGAAGATGAAAAGTTAAAGAACAGTTATGAAAAAGATTCTATTATATTAAAAAATGTATTAGAGGAATTAAAGCCCTACTTATTAAGATAGAAGGTGACAATATGTCAAATAAAAAGACTAAAAAGTTGACTCCTCTGCAGAGAGAATATCAAAGTCTTGCAAAGGAAAAGGAACCCAAAAGAAAAGTACTTAAAAATTGCCTTAAAGCATTTTTGGTAGGAGGAATTATATGCACCATAGGCCAGGGACTCCAATTTATGTTTATAAAGTATTTTAATTTCACAGAGACAACAGCCGGTAATCCTACTTCTGCAGTTTTAATAATAGTTTCTGTAATTCTTACAGGATTTGGGGTGTTTGATCATATTGCACAGTGGTCTGGGGCAGGAACTGCCATACCAGTTACTGGATTTGCTAATTCTATTGCTTCTTGTGCTATAGAACATAAAACTGAAGGATATGTGCTTGGGGTAGGAGGCAATATGTTCAAATTAGCCGGTTCTGTAATAACTTTTGGAGTTTTTGCTGCATTTGTAGTTGCTATATTACAGATAATTGTTAAATGGTTAGGTGGGATTTAAATGATTCAGGGACATCAATCTTGGGTATTTGAGTCTAAGCCTGCAATAATTGGATGTTCTACTGTAGGAGGACCCTTTGAGGCAAAAGGTGCCTTAGCTAAGGAATTTGATTTACTTCATGAAGATATTTGGATTGGCCAGGATAGTTTTGAGAAAGCTGAAAAAAAATTATTAGAAGAAGCTTGTGATTTAGCTGTAAAAAATTCAAAATTAAAAAATGAAAATATAAACTTTTTTGTAAGTGGAGATCTTATGAATCAAATAATTACCAGCAGCTTTGCAGCAAGAACTCTAAAGATACCTTATTTGGGGGTATTTGGTGCCTGTTCAAGTTCTATGGAAGGCTTAGCTTTGGCATCTTTTATTATTGATAATAATGGAGCAGAATATGTACTTTGTGGAACTTCAAGCCATAATGCCGCTGCTGAAAAACAGTTTAGATATCCAACAGAATATGGAGGGCAAAAACCTCCGACAGCACAATGGACGGTAACTGGAGCTGGTGCTGCAGTTATTGGAAAAGCTAATGATAGACCTAAAGTTACCACAGCTACCATAGGAAAAGTGGTAGATATGGGAGTTTCAGATCCATTTAATATGGGAGCTGCCATGGCGGCAGCTGCTGTAGATACCATTGAAGCACATTTTAGAGATTTAAAAAGAAAACCTTCTGATTATGATATTATAGCTACTGGTGATTTAGGTAAAATTGGCCATGAAATAGCAGAGGATATGTTAAAAAGAGATGGGTTTGAATTTTCACAGGGAGTATTTAAAGATTGTGGTACTCTAATCTATAAAAAAGATCAGCCTGTATTTTCAGGTGCTAGCGGATGTGCCTGTTCTGCTATAGTAACTTATGGACACTTTTTAAAGGAAATGGAACGAAAAAGATTAGGAAAGATATTAATAGTTGCCACAGGGGCACTGATGTCACCTATGTCCTATCAACAGAAGGAAAGTATACCTAGCGTTGCACATGCAGTGTCCATAGAAATATAGAAAAGAGGTGCATTTTGTTTAATGGAAAAATTTTTTTGGGCATTTTTAGTAGGAGGAATAATATGTGTAATAGGACAAATAATGATGGATGTATTTAAACTTACTCCTGCACATACTACAACTACTCTTGTGGTATTGGGTGCCATACTAGGAGGTTTTGGCTTATATGAGCCTTTAATAAAATTTGCAGGTGCAGGTGCTTCTGTACCTATAAGTAGTTTTGGAAATGCTTTGGTGAAAGGAGCCCTTATGGAAGCTGAAAGATATGGATTAATAGGAGTTTTGACGGGAATTTTTGAAGTAACCAGTGCAGGTATTTCAGCAGCCATAATATTTGGGTTTATAGGAGCGTTAATTTTTAAACCCAAAGGATAGATATTTCAGAAGGGGGTGATAAAATATGACAGTTGGAACTCAAATGCAACAAGCTATAGCTGGAATTCAAAGCGCATGTGCAACCATGAAGACCTTTGCTTTGGAGACACAAGATGAAAATGCTAAAAATGATTTTGAAAATATAGCACAAAATCTAGATGAAGCGCTGCAAGTACTTAAAGGAAGGCAACAATTTATACAGCAGCAGGAACCCCAATATAATAAAAATTAAAAAATAACGCAAATAAAAATCCATAGTTAAATTGGTTTGATTATGGATTTTTATTTTATTAACATATTAAATATTATGTTAATAAAATAAAAAGTAAACCCAAAAAAACCTACTTAACAAAAAATAGCATATACTATATAATAAATATAAATAAGCACTTAGTATAGGAGGGAGCTATGAAATATAATTATGAAGAATGGGAAAGGATGAAAATTAAAGGAAAAACAAAGTTTATATTTAATTTTGAAAATCTTATGATCATAATTATGTTTATATTGATATTTTTAGTTATAAAGGGTGTAACTTTTAGACAAGGTTATTTATTAAAGGAATTCTTATTTTATGTTATATATATGATTATAAGTTTTTCCGTTCTTTTAATATTGGCTCAAAGTATAAAATGGAATTTGTATATCAAGTTTTTTAAAGGAAAATCAAAAAAAATATCTACTATTATTATAAAGTTAAATGAGATACTTATAGGACTTTTAACTTTATGGGTTCCTCTAGGAATTTTTTGTTCCATATTCATAATAAACCCTAATTCATATATATTAAAAAATCTCACTTTTACTTTAAATTATGTAGCATGTTTCACAAGTTATATATTGATTAATTCTATAGTTTGGATATTTATAGGTGTATTACTGGAATTATTTATTAATATAAATTTTTTAAAAGATAACAACCAAGTTTATATATTTATAAGTAAAAAAGTAGACTAATTTTAGAAAAATATGGTATAATGTATAAAAAATACAAGTGTATATATTTTTTATTAAAGTATTAAAGGGGGATTTAGCAATGGACGAAATAAAGGTGATAATAGATAGGTTTGAAGGTCCTTATGCTGTTTGCGAAAAAGAAGATAGAACTATGATAGACATAAAACGAATAAAATTACCTACTAATGCAAAAGAGGGATGTGTCCTTATTATTCAAGGAGATAAAATAACCATGGATGTAGATGAAACAGAAAAAAGAAAAAAACATATTGAATCATTAACTAAAAATATGTGGAATTAAATAATTATTATAAAATATAAATCCAGGAGTATTTTAACACAATGTTAAAATACTCCTGGATTTAGTGAATTGACTTTTTCTTATAGCTTTTTCCAGAAACCTCTACATGTCCTATAGTTATAAGTGCATTTCTATCAAAATCACTAACTATAGATTTTAATTTAGATATTTCTAATCGGGATACTATTACATACAACACATTAGTAGGCGTGTTAGTATATCCTCCTTTTCCATCTAATAGAGTAACTCCTCTGCCAAGCCTTGCAAGAAGGGCATCTGTTATATCTTGTGACTTATCAGTAATTATTAATACAGCTTTTGATTCATCTAATCCTTCTACAGTTATATCAATTAATTTAAAGGCTATAAAGTAGGTCACCATGGAATACATAGCTCTGTCCCAGCCAAATATTATTCCTGCGCTGCTTAATATAAATATATTAATAATCATTACAACTTCACCTATAGAGAATCCAGTACGCTTGTCCAAAATTATAGCTATAATTTCTGTGCCATCAGAACAACCGCCATTTCGCATAATTAATCCAATACCAATTCCAAGTAGTATTCCTCCGAAAACTGAGGCTAAAAGAGTATCATTTGTTATACTTTTAACAGGTTCTAGAAAAGAAACAATAATTGATAAAGCAGTTACAGAAAATAAAGTAGAGATTGTAAAAGTTTTTCCTATGTGCTTATATCCGATTATGAGAAAAGGTATATTTAAAATGAATATAAATAACCCTAGGGGTAAACCCGTGAGATAACTAGACATAATAGATATACCGGTAACACCTCCATCTATTACACTATTAGGAATTAAAAATATTTCCAGAGCTACAGCTGCCATGGTGGCTCCGATAAGCATAAACAAGAATTTAACAAATACTTTAAATATTTTACGACCTTTTTTTTCCACCAAACCACATCCTTTTGTATAAATTATATTGTTATTTTATTAACATATTATAAAAATAAATTTTATATTTATCTAACTATTATTTTTATAATCTGATTATGAGATATGTTATAAAATTTAGTATCTGTTTATTTAATTATATTTTATAAGTCTATATTTTGTCAAATATATTATGTAAAGTGGAATAAAATTATTTCAGCACAGAAATTTTCTATGCTGAAATAATTTTATTCCACTTTTCACATCTTCCTCCGAAAAAACCTACTGTTCTTTCTTTATTTAATATTTTTACTACTTCACATCTGTTAGAACACCCTGTACATTCAAAACTTTTAGATACAAAATTTACGTTTGCTAGATTGAATCCCATAAAATTAGTAGGGGATTTCTTTTTTTCTAAAGATTCCTTTGCTAAAATGGCAGCTCCCACAGCACCCATTACTTTGAAGTTTTTAGGGATTATTATTTCCTTTCCTAGTATTTCCTCAAAGGAAGCTTTCATTCCCACATTTGCAGCAACTCCACCTTGAAAGAATATCTGGGATTTTATATCTTTTCCTTTTGCTACATTATTTAAATAGTTTCTAACTAAAGCATTGCAGAGTCCTTTTATTATATCAGGATTACTATATCCCATTTGTTGTTTGTGTATCATATCAGATTCCGCAAATACAGCACACCTTCCAGCTATTCTGGCAGGATGGCTGGATTTTAAAGCATAGTTTCCAAACTCTTCAATAGGAATATCTAATCTTTCTGCCTGTCTATCAAGAAAAGAACCAGTTCCAGCTGCACATACCGTATTCATTGCAAAATCTGAAACAATACCATTTTCTAAAATTATTATTTTAGAATCCTGACCGCCTATTTCTATTATAGTTTTTACGGAATTATTTAGATTTAAAGCTGCTATAGCATGAGAAGTTATTTCATTTTTTATTACATCAGCACCTATAATAGAGGACGCAATATGTCGTCCACTGCCTGTAGTACCTACGGCTTTTATGTCTTTATCCTTATATTTGTTTCTTAGAAGTTTAAAACCTTCCTGAATTGCATTTATAGGTCTTCCTTTTGTTCTAAGGTACAGAGAATCTAATATATTTATATTTTTATCTACTATTACAATATCTGTACTTACAGAACCTACATCAACTCCCATATAATACATTGTTTTTTCTCCTTTCAAGTAAATCTAAAAAAGCTTCAATTCTAGTGGTGTATCCAGCTTCTCCAGTCATTTCATCTACTATTAAAGTTAGTATAGGAAAGTTTTTATCCTTTGATATAGTAGGAAGTATAGATTTTGATACAATTTCAGGCATACAACCTACAGGAAAAATTTGAATTGCACCATCAAATCCTTGCTTATGAGATATAAGGGCTTCACCTATACATTCACGGGCATGGCCGCCTATATACAGGTGAAGGTATTCTTTAGAAGCTCTTCTTATATCAAGTGAATTTAATTTTAATGTAGATAAAGCTGCATTTTTAACCCACCAACTTGGAGTGATACATCTGGATGTAGATACACCATAATCCATAAGTTTATCTTCTATAAATAAATTTGAAAAAGGTTCTATGATGGTATATATTTCACCTATTATAGAAATTCTTAAAGGATTTTTAGTTTTGCATATAGAAATTCCATTTAATTTTTCCATATATTTTTTTAATATGCTGAGCATTTCCTTTGGAGAAGTGCTTTTAAAAGCTTTTTGTTTACATTCTTTTAAAATATTTTTACATTCACCTTTTTTGACTTCATAACCAGCTAACAATTTTGCCTTGCTTTCTATCTTATCTATTAAATTAATTATTTTTAATGCTAGGGATGCTATTTTAAGCTTTTCTCCAGTAGTTTTCTTACTATTTGATGTAATTAGATTTATTCTCCGCATAAATTCTTTTATACCTATATCTTTAGGATAATCTATAACTATAAAATTCAGGTTATATCCTAGATTTTTTAGTAAGTTTATTTGAAGTTCACAATACTCTCCAAATCTGCAAGGACCACAGCTTCCTACTATTAAAATTGTATCTGCTCCTTTTTCTATACTTTGAATGTAGTTACCAATCATTATTTTAAAAGGGAGACACATCTCTTCAGGAGAATATAATGAACCTATTTCCAAAGCTTGCTTATTACTTAATGGAGGTATTATATAGTCAATTCCTAATCCATCAAATAAAGCTTTTGCTGCAAAACATGTATTTCCTAAATGAGGAAAAGTAATTTTCATAAATTTTCACATCTCCTTTCAAGCATATCCGAGAAAGCTTCAATTCTAGTATCAAAACCAGCTTCTCCAGTTTGTTCATCTATTTTTAGAACTAAGAAGGGAAAGTTTTTTAACCTATCTTTGATAAGCTCTATTACCACAGAGTCTATGCCGCAGGCAAAAGAAGATACATATATTATTCCATCTACTTTTTTAGTTTTTGCAGCATAAGTGGAAAAGCCATAGGAATTCTTGGCAAAGGTCCAAAAAGGTTTTTTAAACAAGTGTTTTATTTCATCATTTATTTGTACTTTATCTATATCTTCCTCAGTAAGTATACCTATGTTTAATTTATTTAGTTTTTTAATTATGTTCATATTGGAAAAACTATCGTATAAGTTATACGGATGACCCACTAGGGCTATGTTTCTAGAAAAAACTACATTATTCAATCTATTTGATGATAAGTTGTGAGAGTTTTGAGTTTTAATAGCCTTTTCATAGGCTCTGTTTATCTCTAAAATATTTTTACTAAACTTTAAGCCTGCATTTAAAATCCAGTTTCTAATTTTATTCTTAGAAAATGCATATATAGGATAGGTTAATGCCTCTGGCATGCCAGGTATGTTGTTTAATACCATTTCCGGAAGACCGCAAAATTTAGGACAGATAAATTCATCTTTATTCAGTTGCATTATTCTAGGAATAAGAATTATATCACATTTATCTTTTATGGAAGCTACATGACCGTGAAATATTTTTATTGGAAGGCAAGCTTCATCCACACAGTATTTTACCCCCATATCTAGTATATATCTATTAGTATCAGGAGAAGTTATTATTTCTGCACCTAATTCTTTGAAAAAAGTTTCTGCAAAAATATGATATTTACAATATAATAATCCTTTTGGAAGTCCTATTTTCATAAATTTATAAGCTGCATATAAATTATTGATATATATATTTTTTTTAGCAGCAAATACCTCCAGTTCTTTTTAGTATTTAATATATCATTTCTATATTTTACCTTAAATGCAGAAAATTATTCAGTAACTAAAATAAAAATAGAATAGTTGATATAATAAATATTATGTTTGTTTAAAAAAAGTAAACCAAAGAAAAGTAAATAAAAAGGATTTTTGCCTTCCTTTGTAGAATATATAACTTCGTTAAATGATTATTTAGCGATCTTATATATTAAAAAGGGGGCCTTTTATATCATGAAATATAGTTTAAACCAAATATACAATCCAGAACTCCCTGGATATTTGAATGATTTTTTAAATTATCTCGGTACAATTAAGGGTAAGTCAAAGAATACTTTAGAAGGCTATAAAGTTGACCTGACTATGTTCTTAAGATTTTTAAAGCTTTACAAAGGACTAGAAAAAGAGGGTTCTCAATTTGAGAAAATAAAAATAAAAGATATTGATATTGATATTATAAAACAGATAACCTTAAGTGATTTATTTGCTTTTATATCTTTTATAGAGAACTATAGACATAACAAGAGTTATGCCAGAGCCAGGAAAGTGGCTTCTTTAAAATCTTTCTTTAAATACCTTTGTAGCAAAGCTAAATTAATAAGTGAAAATCCTGCTCTGGAGCTAGAATCCCCTCAAATAAGCAAAAGAAACCCTATTTACTTAAGTTTAAAAGAAAGCAAGCTTTTACTTGAGTCAATTGATGGAAAGTTTAAAGAAAGAGATTACTGTATTATAACTTTTTTCTTAAACTGTGGGATGAGACTTTCAGAGCTTTGCAGTATAAATATATCCAACATCAAAGAAGATACCCTCACTGTAATAGGAAAAGGGAACAAAGAGAGAACCATCTATCTAAATAAATCCTGCCTGGAGGCACTTAAGAATTATCTGACCTCAAGAGATGAATATTTAAATAAAATAAAGGATAAGGATGCCCTTTTCATAAGCAAAAATTACGCTAGAATAAATAAAAGATCTGTTGAAATCATGTTAAAGAAGTATTTAAAAAAAGCCAACTTAGACAGCGAAAAATATACACCTCATAAATTAAGGCACACTGCAGCCACTCTTATGTATAAATACGGTCATGTAGATATAAGAAGCCTTCAAAAAATACTTGGCCATGAAAATGTGTCTACCACTCAAATATATACCCATGTAGATGATGAAAGACTTAGAGAAGCTATAAAATCAAATCCTTTAAATATAACTGAGAAATAAGAAATCGGCAATTGTTTTGTATCAATTGCCTTTATTTATATTTATTGTTTTTGGTTTATTTTTTATTTAATCAACATAATATTTATTATATTAACCATTGATTTTTTTATAGATTCTATAACTTTTTCTTATTAAATCAAGTATAAACTTGGGAATAGGTACTGTGAATTTATAAAAAATCGGTATATAATATATGAATAAGATGGATGATTCCCAATAGTTTTATATACTTCTACTTCTTCTTTTAATCCTGGTCTTCCCTTAGCATATATTTTCACTACATAATCATCAAAAGCCTTATGAGTAAATACTGCAGCATAATTACCACAGCCTAATAAATTCCAAGAATCTGGTATGTGTTTTACTACTACTGGTTTTTCCGAATTTATACTTCGAATAACTATATTAGGCCTAAGCTTTTTATCGATTATAGATATAAATTTTTCAATTTTTTCAACTTCTTGCATTTAAGATTCTTTTCTCCTTTACTATAGCATGGGTTTATCAGATTTCATCGGAAATGTCGATGCTATCCCTTAAAGTAATTACTTATTGTCTTTTATAATTTTTATCAATCCAGGATACTCTTCATGAATTATCTTTTTGAATTTATCTTTATTATCTAAAATTTCTCTTAAGCCATCTATATCATCTATGAATTCTACAGTGTTTTCTTTCATATCTTCCATGTAAGAATCACTCTGGTCCCGGTCATATGCCATCATTTCGGTTTCTCCAATTTGGTACTCTTTTGATTCATCTTCATCATCTAAAATTGTATCAATCTTTATTGCTTTCATATCATAGCCCTCTAATTCCAGACACTTACCGCAATTATTGCACTTTTTACTAGGATTTAAATCACATGTATTGCACTCATTACAGTTATTACAGGCTTTTTTTTCATTAAATATACATTGCTTTTTATTCATAAATATAATAAACTCCTTTTTTTTAATTATTTGATTTTTGGTTTACTTTTTGTTTAATTTACATAATATTTATTATATTAACATTAACTTCAGAATCAGTAAAACTAGTATAGAACATAAGTTTGCTATTTGTCAACTTTTGTGATATAATTCACATAAATAAATTTAGAGGAGTGTATCTTATGACAGAACGCAGTAATAATAGACAATCTCAAATATATAACTTTATAAAATCACAAATTAAACAAAAAGGTTATCCTCCTTCTGTTAGAGAGATATGTACTGCTGTGGGATTAAAATCTACTTCTACCGTCCACAGTTATCTTGAAAAACTAGAAAGACGAGGTTTTATAAAAAGAGATGCCACTAAATCCAGAACTATAGAAGTTATTGAAAAATCTCAGAAAAAAGAAATGATAGAAGTACCTATAATAGGTACTATAACCGCCGGTATGCCTATTATAGCAGTAGAAAATATAGAGGATTATTTCCCACTTCCCATGGATTATATAAAAAATAAGAGAGAAATATTTATGTTAAGGGTAAAAGGAGAAAGCATGGTGGATGCAGGTATATTAGATGGAGACTTATCCCTAATAGAAAAAGTGCACTCTGCAGAAAATGGGGACATAGTAGTAGCTCTCATTGAAAATGAAGCCACATTAAAAAGGTTTTTTAAAGAGGAAAATCATATAAGATTACAACCAGAAAATAAAAATATGCCCCCTATTATAGTAGATGATTGTAAAATAATTGGAAGATTAATAGGCATTTATAGACAATATGAATAAAATCAACCTAATCCTGATAAATAATTACTTTGTCAGATTATACTGGATAAAGCCATGAGTATTCCTATTTTAGCATGATCAAAAGTCAACCCTCCCTGCAAATAAGCTATATAGGGTTCTCTTATAGGAGCATCTGCAGATAACTCAATGGAAGAACCCTGTATAAATGCTCCTGCAGCCATTATAACCTGATCTGAATATCCCGGCATATCCCAGGGTTCGCATTGTGCAGAAGAATCTACAGGAGATGCTTTCTGAATGGCCCTGCAAAAGTCTATTAATTTTATCTTATCATTAAATTTAATACACTGTATTATATCACTTCTTTTATCATTGTATTTAGGCAGAACTTCAAACTTTGCAAGTTCCATGATTCTGGCACAAAAAACAGCCCCTTTTACTGCTTCTATAGAAATATGCGGTGCTAGAAACAATCCTTGATATAAGGATCTCATTACTCCAAAAGTTGAACCACATTCTCCTCCTATACCTGGTACTGTAAGCCTATAGGAGGCCTGTGTTACATACTCTTCCTTTCCCGCTATATATCCTCCGGTAGGTGCTATTCCTCCTCCTATGTTCTTTATAAGGGATCCTGCCACTAAATCCGCTCCTATATCTGTAGGTTCCATTATATCTATAAATTCCCCATAACAATTATCCACAAAGCATATTAACTCCGGATGAATTTTTTTCACAAAATCTATTATCTCCTTTATTTCTGATATGGAAAATGATTTTCTCCAGCCATAACCTGTTGATCTCTGTATATGCACTATTTTTACTTTATCATTTTTTATTAGATATTTCTCTACACTTTTAAAATCTATTTTATTATCCAGAGTTAAATCTATCTGATGATAATTTATGCCATATTCCTTAAGTGAACCCACTTTTTTGTCACTGCATCTACCTATTAAACTATGCAGTGTATCGTAGGGAGTTCCACAAACAGATAACATGGTATCTCCCGGACGCAAATTTCCAAAAAGAGCACAGCATAGTGCATGAGTTCCATTTACAAAATGAGGTCTCACAAGTGCACTTTCTGAATTAAATACTCTGGCATATACTCTATCTAAAGAGTTCCTTCCTATATCCCCATAGCCATAGCCAGAAGAATTGGTAAAATGAGATTCGCTTATCCCCTCTTCCTGAAGCGCATTCAAAACTTTTAACTGATTATATTCCCTTACTTCATCATAATATATGAATTCGCCTTTAACATCTTCTATTGACTTCTCATATAGAGAAATTACTTTATCATTTATTTTGTATTTATTTTTAAGTTCTTCTTTTGTTATATTTAACAAAATTATTACCTCCTAAGTATTACCTACACATAGAAAAGGAATAGGAAATTGCCTATTCCTTTTCTATGTGTAGATTTTTAAAATAAGTTTATGACCTGTCATCTGTTCCTGCAGGAGTATTAAACAGAATTGCTTTTGATGGTGTAATAGTAGAAAGTGCATGTTTATATACCATCATTTGTTTTCCATCACACTCTAATATAACCGTAAAATTATCAAAACCTTTTACAATTCCTCTAATCTGAAAACCATTAGTTAAGTATACAATAACCGGGATCCTGTTTTTTCTAGCACCATTTAAGAATATGTCCTGTAAATTGTTTGCTGGTTTACTCATAGTTTTCTCCCTCCGTAATCTTTATTTGTAGCAATTTTTTAGTTCTATAACAAAATTATTGGTACTTACTTTTTATTTTAGAAAAAAATGTTTGATATAATATATATTATATCAATATTTAACATTTTAACAAGTTACTAATGTATTAATTATGTAATTCACTATTTCTTTATTTGAGGTAAATTCATCTTTATTTACCCAAATAACTCTTTCATCTTTTCTAAACCAGGTTAACTGCCTTTTTGCATAATTTCTGCTTCCCTTCTTAATTAGGTATACAGCTTCATCTAAGGATATGTCCCCTTCTAAATACCTGATTAATTCTTTATATCCTATGCCCTTCATAGATTGCATATCTTTCGTATATCCCATGGATCTTAAATTTTTAACTTCATCTATAAGACCCTGTTCTATCATTAAATCCACTCTTTTGTTTATTCTCTCATACAATTTAACTCTATCCATATTAAGCACAAAGTAATATATTTTATAAGGTATATCATATAAACTATCTTTACTATTAAACTCACCTATGGTCTTTCCTGTAAGTTTATGTACTTCAAGTGCTCTTACAACCCTTTTTAAATCATTTGGATACAACCTTTCATAGGAAACAGCATCTATGTCCTTCAAAAGAGAGTGAACATATTCCCTTCCCTGCACTTTTGCTAAATTCTCCAGATAATTTCTATAATTCACATCCACTTTTGCATCTGTAAAATCATAATTGCAAATAAGAGAGTTTATATAAAGCCCTGTTCCCCCTACTAACATGGGAAATTTATTTCTACTATATATATCTTCTATGGTTTTTTCAGCCAGATTCTTATACCTTGATACATTAAAATTCTCTTTTGGATCAATAATATCTATTAAATAATGGGGAATTTCCTGCATTTCACCTTTTGTAATTTTGGCAGAACCTATATTCATATACTTGTATATCTGCATGGAATCTGCAGATATTATTTCTCCATCTATTTTTTTTGCCACTTCTATTGAAATATCTGTTTTTCCCACTGCAGTAGGCCCTGCCAGTATAAAAAGTTTCTTCATGTATTTACTCCCCCTACTGTATCCTCTTAAATTTTTTCTCTAAGTCATTTAATGTAAATTTCACTATGGTAGGCCTTCCATGAGGACAGGTAAAAGGGTCTTCTAAAAATCCTAATTCATGAAGCAGATGCTCCATTTCCACTTGTGACAGATTGTGTTTTGCCTTTATGGCAGCCCTGCAAGCAAGAGTAGCTATGGAAAGATACTTTACCTCGACAGTATCTCCAGAACCCATATTTTTTAAGTTATCTATAATATCTGTAAACAAATTTTTAATATCTGGTTTTCCCAGTATTACAGGTACTTCTCTCACATTTATAGTATTATTTCCAAATAATTCTATGTTAAATCCTGCCTTCTTAAATACATCTTTATTTTCCACGTAGCATGCATAATCGTCATTAGTAAGTTCCATAACTACAGAGGTAATCAATATCTGACTTATTACTTCTTTCTTTTCTATATTGCTCTTATATTTTTCAAAGAGAATTTTTTCATGGGCTGCATGCTGATCTATAATATATAGATTAGAAGCTGCCTCTGCTATTATATATGTATTGTTAAACTGACCAATCATTTTAAAGGGGGGAAGCTTAGAAATCTTACTCTCTTTTAAAGAATCATTTAACCTTACATTTTCTTCTGCAGTGTTACCTCCCTCTAAAGTATTTCCATATTCAAAAGAAATATTATCTTCCTGTTTCTCATTATTACCATATTCCTCTTTTATATAACTTTCATAAATTGGAGACCTTAAATCAATAGGAATTTGAATTTTATTTGTCTGTACAGATTCTTCTTCTTTCTCTAGAATTTTATCTTCTATTATATCTATTTTAAAAGAATCTTTCAAACTTTCTCTAAGAGCCTGATGAATTGTATCAAATACAAATTTAAATATCATTCTTGAATCACTAAACTTTATTTCCCACTTGGCAGGATGAACATTTATATCTACAAACTCGGGAAATAGATCTAGAAACAATACAAAAAAAGGAAACTTATTTACAGTTAAAAATGATTTAAAAGCTTTTTCTACTGCTGCAGTTATAGATTTATCCTTAACGTACCTTCTATTTACAAATATACTTTGATTATTTCTGCTTCCCCTGCTTACTTCTGAATTGCCTATATATCCATAAATTGAAGCTATATCGCTGTGATTCTCTATAGGTATTATATTTTCATATATATTTTTGCCATATATGCATCTTATAACATCCATTACCTCTCCACTTCCATAGGTAACTAAAGATTTTTTTCCATCTCTGAAGAACTTAAATACTATATTGGGATTAGCTAAGGAAAGTCTGTTTATTATGTCAGAAATAAGAGATCCTTCCCTTCCTGGAGACTTTAGAAATTTTTTTCTTGCAGGTACGTTGAAAAACAGGTCTTTTACTAAAACCGTAGTTCCTATATTGCATCCTGTATCCTGTATGTAATTTAAGACCCCTCCACTTATGGAAATTTCCCTTCCATAGTTAAACTCATCTTTTACCTTACTTCTAAGAATTACATGAGATACAGCAGCTATACTAGACAAAGCTTCTCCCCTGAATCCCATGGTGTATATTTTGTTTAAATCCTCTAAAGTACTTATTTTACTGGTAGCATGAGGCATAAATGCCTTTTCTACATCCTCTGGGTGTATTCCCACACCATCATCTATTACCCTTATAGATTTTTGTCCCCCATCTTCTATTTCTATGGTAATATTTTTAGCTCCTGAATCTATACTGTTTTCCAGAAGCTCCTTTACTACAGAAGAAGGTCCTTCAACTACCTCTCCTGCAGCAATTTTATTAGAAGTATCCATATCCAAAAGATTTATTCTCTTCATTATAAATCAATCCTTTATTTTAAAAAATACTTTCTCATTATCAAATAGATTTAACTTTCTTTATTATATCATAAAGTTTGTTAAACCCTTCCATAGGGGTCATATTTAATATATCTATATCCCTAATTTCATTGATTAAATTTTCTTTTTCTATGTCTAAAAATTTTAACTGCTCTCCCTGACTGGAAGTCTTTTCTTCTTTCTTTTTCTTTGGCAGATTAGTTCCTTCCATACTTTCTTCTGTCTTTTCAGTTTCAAGACTATTTAGTATTTCCCGTGCTCTCTTTAGAACTTCCTCTGGAAGGCCCGCCAGTTTTGCTACTTCAATACCATAGGACTGGTCTGCCCCTCCTCTTATAATCTTTCTTAAAAAAACTATGTTGTTTTCCACTTCTTTAACAGATACACAATAATTTTTTACCCCTTTTATTTTACCTTCCAATTTAGTAAGTTCATGATAATGAGTTGCAAATAAAGTCTTACATCTAAGCTTACTTTCTCTGCATATATATTCTATTACAGACCAGGCTATGCTTAATCCATCATAGGTACTCGTTCCCCTGCCCACTTCGTCTAATAATATTAAACTCTTATTAGTAGCATTTTTAAGAATATTTGAGACCTCCCACATCTCAACCATGAAAGTACTCTTTCCAGAGGCCAGATCATCAGAAGCACCTATTCTTGTAAATATCTTATCACATATAGATATAGAAGCACTTTTAGCAGGTACAAAACTGCCTATTTGAGCCATGATGGTAACCAAGGCCACCTGACGCATATAGGTGGATTTTCCTGCCATATTAGGTCCTGTTATTAAAAGAAGTTGATTTTCTCCCGTATCAATATCTGTATCATTGGATACAAATTCTCCTGTAGAAAGCATATTCTCCACTACAGGATGTCTTCCTTCCTCTATATACACTCTGTCTGAAAGAGTTATTTCAGGTTTGCAATAATTATTTTCAAGGGCAGCTCTTGCAAGAGAAGTTAAACAATCTACCTCTGAAATTATTCTAGCTGAATTCTGAATTCTGGTAACTTCTTTTTCCACTTTATCCCTTACTTCTACAAAAGCATTATATTCTAAATATATCAACTTTTCCTCTGCACCTAAAATTTTATCCTCCATTTCTTTTAACTCTGGGGTTATATACCTTTCTGCATTTGACAGAGTCTGTTTTCTTATGTATCTGTGTTCCGGCACCAGATTTAAATTGCTTTTAGTTACCTCAATATAATATCCAAATACTTTATTATATCCTATCTTTAAGGATTTTATTTTAGTAAGTTCTCTTTCACTGCTCTCAAGAGATGCTATCCAGTCTTTACCTTTAACTTTTGCCTCCTTCAGCCTATCTATTTCGCTGTCATACCCTTCTTTTATCAGATTCCCTTCTTTGAGAGAAACAGAAGGGTTATCTAGTATAGCCTTATCCAATAACATGTAGATATCCTTTAACTCATCTAAATTTTTATACATATTCTTTAATAAACTTGTTTCAAAATTAGACAATATGACCTTTATATCAGGTATCTTTTCTATGGAGCTTTTTAAAGAATTCAATTCTTTTGCATTTACACTTTTAGAGGATATTTTTCCTGCTAATCTTTCAATATCATATATATTCTTTAAAGCTTCCTTTAAGTCTTCATGATAACATATATTATTTAAAATTTCCTCCACTGAATCCAATCTCTCCATTATTTTATTCCTATCTATGAGAGGCTGCTCTATCCACTTTCTAAGTTGTCTTCCCCCCATGGAAGTATTGGTTTTATCTATAACTCCAAGTAGAGAACCCTTTTTCTTGCTTTCCCTGAGACTTTCCACAATTTCTAGATTTCTTTTAGAATTTATGTCTATAGTTAAATAATCTACTATATTATAATATTGAAATTTATTTATATGAGAAAGATTGGTCTTTTGGGTATGCTTTATATATTTAACTAAAGCACCACCACATTTTATAATTTCAGGTGTATATTCCCTTAAATTCAAATCTTTAAACTGTTCTCTTAATACCTCTTCTCCCTTTTGGAAATAACATTCATCTACCCTGCTAAAAGTTTCATTAAAAACTTCCACTATGCCCTGAAGTATATTGGAATCTATATCCTCCTGAATTATTATTTCTCTTGGATTAAACTTACATATTTCATCTAAAATTACGGATAAATTAAAGGGAGTGTCTGTACAATTAAATTCTCCTGTGGATATATCTGCAAAACATAGGGCACAATTACTGCCTTCATTATTATTTATGTACAAACACATTATATAATTATTTTCATTTTCATCTAAAAAGTAGCTATCCATATAAGTCCCGGGGGTTATAACTTTAATAATTCCCCTCTTTACAATACCCTTAGACTGTGCAGGATCCTCTAGTTGTTCACATATGGCTATCTTATATCCTTTATTCACCATCCTGCCTATATATGACTTTGCAGCATGATAGGGTATTCCGCACATGGGGGCTTTTTCTTTAAGTCCACATTCTCTTGCTGTAAGTACCAATTCCAGTTCCGCAGCAGCTATTTTTGCATCGTCGAAAAACATCTCGTAAAAATCGCCTAACCTAAAAAACAGTATACAATCTTTATAATTTTCTTTTATTTCCATATACTGCCTCATCATTGGAGTCAATCCCACCTTATTTCCTCCTTTCCATCATATCTGTCTACCTAAAAGGGAAAAAGAAGTTGCTTTAGTTATTTCAACCTTTACCAATTCACCTATAAAAGCTTTGTCTCCTTGAAAATTAACTAACTTTCCAGTTCTGGTCCTTCCCATAAGTTTTGTACTGTCATTTTTACTAGGGCCTTCTACCAATACTTCTTCTATTCTTCCTTCATAGACTTTATTTTTTTTAGCAGCAGATTTATTTATTACCTCTACAAGTCTGTTAAATCTCTCATGTTTTACATCATCAGAAATTTGCTCCTCTATTTTATAGGCAGGAGTACCTTCTCTTTTGGAATATATAAATGTAAATGCAGAATCAAATTCCACTCCTTCTGCCAGGTTTAATGTCTCTTCAAAATCTTCTTCTGTTTCACCAGGAAAACCCACAATTATATCTGTAGTTATAGATGCATCTGGAATTTTGTGTTTTATTTCACTTACAAGGGCAAGGTACTGTTCCTTAGAATAATTTCTATTCATTTTTTTAAGTATACGGGTAGAACCTGATTGTACAGGTAAATGTATGTGCTCACATATTTTATCACATTCTGATATTACATCTATTACATCATCCGTTAGATCTTTAGGGTGGGAGGTCATAAATCTAATTCTTTCAATTCCATCTACATTATTAATTCTCCTTAAAAGTTCACTGAAATTCACCCTTGGATTTAGATTTTTTCCATAGGAATTTACATTTTGACCCAGCAGCGTAACTTCCTTATATCCCTTTGAAACCAATTCTTTTATTTCATTTTCAATATCCTCTGGTTTTCTGCTTCTCTCACGTCCCCTTACATAAGGTACTATACAGTACGCACAGAAATTATTACAGCCATACATTATAGTCACAAAAGCTTTTACACTGCTTTCTCTATCTATTGGAACTCCCTCTACAATTCCATCTTCTTTATCTTGTATTTCTATTACGGATACATTCTGATGGTTTACCCTATTTAAATACTCTGGAAACTTATATGCATTATGAGTTCCAAATATTATATCTACAAAGGGAAATTTCTTTATTACTTTTTCTGCCATGCCTTTTTGCTGCATCATACAACCACATAAGGCTATTATAAGTTCAGGCCTTTGCTTTTTTAATTTTTTTAAAGCTCCCAAATTTCCATATACCTTAAGTTCTGCATTTTCTCTTACACAACAGGTATTAAATATGATCAAGTCCGCAGAAAGTTTATTTTCTGCTCTTTTATATCCCATCTTTTTTAGTATTCCAGATAATTTTTCTGAATCCTCTTCATTCATCTGGCATCCATATGTAGAAATAAAGAAACTTTTATTTCTAAATTTATCTTCCATGCATGTTACCTCCAATGGCATTAAATTCACACTGTATTATAACACAATAATTAATAAAAAATAAACATACTAGACTAAGATTATGTTTATTTTTAAAAAGAAGGTATGCCTTTATTTATCCATAAAAATCTGCTATTATTGATATAATAATCATTGAAGGTAGCTGTGAAATTTGCATTACAGTGGGGTGAAAACATGAATGAAAGCAAAATTAAAAAAGCATATGCAATTTCGAAAAACATTTATGATGATACACTGACTCAAACAAAATGGTGGTCTAAACTGTATATATGGTTTTTTTGGGGTGGTATAAAAGATATAGAAATCGCTAATAAGGTCTTGAAAATGATTCCAGATGATTTTGCCGGAAAATTGCTTGATGTACCAGTTGGCACTGGGGTATTCACATTAAATAAATACAGCATGTTACCAAATGCCCAAATAACCTGTGTAGATTATTCAGAGGATATGCTTCTTCAAGCCAAAAAAAGATTTTCCCATAGTAAACTTAAAAATATTAATTATATGCAGGGTGATGTGGGAAACCTAGAATTCAATAATGAAACATTTGATATTATACTTTCCATGAATGGATTCCACGCTTTCCCTGATAAAGAAAAAGCATTTTTAGAGACAACACGTGTTCTAAAAAAAGGTGGTATCTTTTGCGGGTGTTTTTACATTAAAGGACAATGTAAACTCACAGATTTCATCGTCAACTCTCTACTGGCAAAAAAAGGTTGGTTTACACCGCCCTTTCAATCCATTGAAGAATTAAGATTAAAATTATCTTCACTGTACTCTAATATTGAGATTGATAATCAAAAATCAATGGTTTATTTTAAGTGCATCAAATAAGATTTAATGGATTTTACCTGTATAAATATTAATATATTGTAAAATACTATTTTCCACCTCATCTATTCACCGGATAAAATCACAGAATATTTTTTTCTTTTAACTCCTTTATAGCTTTAATAATAGAATGTTTTATTGTTCCATATAATAAAAATACAACTAAAAAAATTATTAATAAAAAACAGAATATAGTTGGTAAATAGCTTTTCAATTTAAATACCTACTTTCTAACTAAATCTAAAAATTTATTTTTCCTGATAATTTTTAATATAATATGCACAAGCCATACTAAAGCTATTACCACCATAATATCGTAACAAAAATTTAACAGAAACAAATGTTTTCCAAAATCACCATGCCCTGAACCTATAA
Source organism: Clostridium kluyveri DSM 555 (assembly GCF_000016505.1). Taxonomy (NCBI): domain Bacteria; kingdom Bacillati; phylum Bacillota; class Clostridia; order Eubacteriales; family Clostridiaceae; genus Clostridium; species Clostridium kluyveri. Next base: position 1,649,635 of record NC_009706.1, on the reverse strand, counting down.
CTGGCAAAATAAGTTGAGATGCTCCCGATAAAAGAATAAATAATAACATTAATATAAGAAGACGTAAATCCCTGTTTTTATTTTTTATAAAATAAGTCAATGTTATGGTAAAGTATATTAGTGAAAACAGAATAAAAACAAAGATATTTCTATGTATTTTGGAGTAATTATTTACAAGATTAGTTCTAAAGGTATTCACTGCTTTATTTGGAGCATATTGTCCTTTGGCAAAATTCCAAGGACCTGGTGTTTTAAAAGCATAAGCGCCCTCTGCAGACTCCACAATTTTTTGCCAAAGCCGGCTTGGATGCTTAATATAAAAAACTAATATTTTCAAAGGAGAAACCTTGGGATAAAACTCCTTTAACATTTCCTCTCCCACAGGGTCATGTCCAGAATGTCTATTATAAAAAGATTTCCCGTAAAAAACCATGAATTTTTTATCCACCCCAAGTTCTTCCAAATCTTTTTCAGGACTGGAAGAACCCCTTAAAACTCCTAAGAAAACCGATTGGTATATATTATTTTGATTCATTCTATCTGTTAATGAAATATAAGATGCACTACAAAGTATGGTGACTAACAATGATCCTATTATAATACATTTTCTATAATTTTTCTCTTTATAATAGATAAATAATCCTGCATAAATTATAAGCATAAAAACAAGCAGCGGCAGCTCCTGTGCTTTAGAAGTTAAAAAACCTGCAGAAGCAATGAAAAAATATACAAAATGCCTTATTAAAGGTTTCTCTTTAGTTATTAAATTAAGATACGTACCTATATTCAAAAAAAAGAATACAATAGTGCCTGCTTCTCCGTAAAAAGAATTAAAATAAGATATATAGGATGTATCTGTAAAAAACAAAATAATACATATCCCCACTGCTGCCTTTAATAAAGTAGATAATCTTTTAAAATTAACTATAAGAAATATTCCCCATAAAAATATCACAGAATAAACAAAGGCTAAATATCTTATATTAAATAGCCTATTATCAAACTGATGTAATAACAGCGATATAAATACTGCCAATTTTAATAATATACTTCCGGAAACCCAGTTTTTGCCAAAAAATATGAACATATGTGATTTTGATATTATATAATTTAAATGTACAAATCTATCATAAATCCCCTCATAGGTGGTGGATAAATCCCACAATCCCCCATATAGGAGAAGTCTTCCAAAGTCTCCATTATCACATTTTCCTATAATGGGATATACAAAAAGGGTATTTAACAAAATTATTCCTATAGCTAATAAAATTATTAGCTGAATTATATAATTATTTTTAATATAAATTAATTTTTTCATCAACCATTTCATTTCATTTAAACTCCGTTATTTTTGATATTTAAATATTTCTTCAAAATGACAGAAAACTCCTGCTAAAAACAAAAAATTTAATATTTTTTCAATAATAATACCCATTGAATATAAATATTTTAATATCAATACCTATGCTCTATTCTAAATAAAATATGGGTGTCGGCTTGAAATAAAAATTATTGTTGAAAAATTTCTTCGAAAACTATATCATTGTATATATAATATATTAGAACTTAGGAGAGGATGGACATTTATATGAGATTATCAAATAGAATTTTAAATATGCAGTTTTCACCTATTCGTAAACTGGCACCTTATGCTGCAGAAGCAAAAAAAAGAGGTATTAAAGTTTACCATTTAAATATTGGTCAACCGGACGTACTAACTCCAGATATTTTCTTTAAAGCAATTGAAAATTTTAAAGAAAACGTATTAAAATATACAGATTCACAAGGTATGGATGCACTTCAGGAAAGCTTCATAGAATATTACAAAAAATGGGGCACGGAGTTTTCTAAAGAAGAACTGATAGTAACTAACGGTGGTAGTGAAGCTATAATGTTAACTTTTATGACAATATGTGATCCAGGAGATGAAATAGTTTCCCCTGAGCCTTTCTATACAAATTATAATGGCTTTGCAGAATCAGCTTCTGCCAAAATGGTTCCATTTTTAACAAAAGCTGAAGATGGCTTTCACCTGCCAGACAAAAAATCAATAGAAAACAAAATAACCCCTAGAACAAAGGCACTTATGATTTCAAATCCTGGTAACCCTACGGGGACTGTATATACGGCTGAAGAACTTAGAATGCTTGCAGATATAGTTAAAGAACATGATTTATACTTAATAGCAGATGAAGTCTATAGGGAATTTGTATATGATGGATTAAAATACACTTCTACACTTACTTTAAAGGATATAGCTGACAGAGTAATAATTGTAGACAGCATATCTAAACGTTACAGTGCCTGTGGTGCTAGAATTGGACTGGTAGCTTCAAAGAATAAAGAATTTATGCATAACATAATGAAGCTGTGTCAAACTAGACTATGTGTTCCTACAGTAGAGCAAATTGGAGCAGCAGCCTTAAAGGATACCCCTGACAGCTATTTTGTGGAAACAAGAAAAGAGTATGAAAAGAGAAGAAATATATTAATGGAAAGTCTTCAAAAAATTCCGGGTATCATATGCAGAAAACCTAGTGGTGCTTTTTACATAGTTGCCAAATTACCTATATCAGATGCACAGGATTTTGCAAAATTTTTACTAACTGATTTTAATAAAGATGGTAAAACTGTAATGGTTGCTCCTGCTGACGGTTTTTATGCCACTGAAGGTCTTGGAAAAGATGAAATAAGAATATCTTACTGCTTAAATTGCGATGATTTGAAAGATGCTATGGATTTATTAAAAATAGCTCTTGAAGAATATATAAAAACTAAAAAATAGATATATCTTTAACGCTTAGCAGTTTAATATAAAATAAATAAGAGTTTACTTTAACCTCAAAGTAAACTCTTATTTATTTTATGAAAATCTTCGTACTACTCTAATAATAAAAGAATTATTTCTCTAGTTCCCAATTAAATCTTTCTTTTTTAACCTTAAATCCAACACTTCTATATAAATTTAATGCTATATAGTTAGAATCCCGTACCTTTATCATTATTTTATGAAAGCCATTTTGATATATTATATTCAAAAGATAATTTAAAAGATATTTACTATATCCCCTGCCCCTATGCTTTTCTATTATACCGAAGTTAACTATGATGGGAATATTATTTTCTATTATAATCTGACCGTATCCTATATATTCCGCATTTCTTTTTAAAAAAACAGCTCCCTCTTCAAAATAGTAACTCTGCAATTGTTCCACATATATATCTTCTAAAGTCAAAGGTATTCTATTATGCTCCTGGAATATCTCATTTTGTATTCTACATCTTTTTTGTTCATCTTTCCCCTTTTTAAACATTTCAAACTTTAAGTTTTCATGAATACCTATATCTATACTCTCATGTAATTCCCTACAAAGAACTAAAGTACCTTCTTTTTTCTCAAAACCTATATCTTCAAGTAGTGTGGAATTATAATTATTGTCTTCGCACAAATACTTTAAAACACAATGTTTCTTTATAGTACTTATTAAATGTATATAGGGTACACTATCTGATTCCTTATTAGAAATAAAGGACACATTCATAGCATTTATATTATAAACATTTTTACATACTATATCAGTCCAAATATAACCTATATAATCAAAGTTATTTCTAAGTAATTTTACTGTTCTTCTCAAGAATATCTGCTTAGCAAAATTAGATTTATCATAAATTTCAAAAAAATCTTTATTTAAATTATTAAACAGTGTTCTTTTGGAATTTAGTTTTTTAAAACAATTTAAATTTCTCTTTACCAGTGATACACATTCATACATATAAATTTTCCCCTAAACCCATTGTTTAGAATAATAAATGGACTTTAAAATAAGAGACCATCCTCCGGCGATGATCTCCTATATATTTGAGGCTTTCACTTCTACAACTTGTTCAAATATACCTCTTTTTATTTCAGTTGCCGTCATATTTTTTGCATTAAATTTTTCAGTCATGTAGTTACACGCATCCCAAGGATTAATTCTATCTCCACAAGTAAACACATCCACAGCAGCATAGCCAAGTTCAGGCCAGGTGTGAATAGTTAGATGGGATTCAGATATTATAACTACCCCGCTTATGCCCTGAGGGCTAAATTTATGAAATGCAACTTCCCTTACTTCTGCCCCTGCCTTTAAAGCTGAATCTACCATTATCTTCTCTATAAAGTCTTTATTATTCAATATTTCGCCATCGCATCCATAAATCTCTGCTAAAATATGTCTCCCTAATTCATTCATTTTTCACATTTACCCCCTTTGAAAAAAATATAACAATTAAATTTTATCAAAAATAATAGAAAAGTCAATATATAATGCTAATATTAAAAATTTACTTTTAAAATCTCTGTTTTTTAAAAGATTTCTCTGATTTCCTATGTATATCATATAAAAATATAGTATTTACTTAAATTTAAGTAAATATATTTGTAAAATAACCTATATTTTATCTTTGGGTATTAAATTTTGATGGTAAATGTGAAAATTTTCTAGAATAAATATTAAATTTCATCTACTTCTTTTATACTTAAAGCTATTTTTTCACTTTCCTTATTTACTTCTAAAATTTTAGCCTTTATTTCCTGTTCTATTTCCAGTGCATCTGAAGGCTTATCTATTCTCTTGTGACTTATTTGGGATATGTGTACTAATGCATCCACTCCAGGTTCCAATTCTACAAATGCACCAAAATTAGCAAATCTAACTACTTTTCCCAGAACTACATTTCCAACTGGATATTTTATATCCACATTATTCCATGGATCCTCCATAAGTTTCTTCAGGGATAAAGATAACTTTTTCTTTTCTCTATTTACATCTAATATATAAACTTGAATTTTATCACCTATTTTCAGTACATCTCCTGGTTTGTTAACTCTTCCCCAGGACAGTTCAGATACATGAAGAAGTCCATCAACCCCCTGCACATCAACAAATGCGCCAAAATCAGTTAATCTTCTAACTTCTCCTTCTACCACCATATCTTTTTCAAGCCTGTTCCAAGTTTCCTCTTCCCTTTTTTCTCTTTCAATTCTTAAAATTTCCCTTCTCGAAGCTACTACTCTAGTTCCCTTTCTCTCCTGCTTAAACTCAATTATATTAACTTCCAATTCCTTATCTACATACTGAGAAAGATCATTTACATGATATAGTTCCACATGGGAGGCCGGTATAAAAACTCTAGCTCCTTTGTAATTGGCTACTAATCCTCCATTTACATCTTCTTTTACTGTAACTTTTAAACATGTATTATTTATATTGGCATCTTCCAATTCCTTATAAGCATTTTCTCTATCTAATTCTAATTTGGATAATACCACATATCCATCTTCATTTTGCCTTCTTACTACTTTAACATCTAATTCATCTCCAATATGAATTAGTTCCTCTAAATTGTTATCCTCTTCCTTTGTTATTTCAGATTTTGGAAGTACGCCATCTGATTTATATCCTATATTTAAAAAAGCCTCTTTAGAATTCACAGATATTACTATACCTTTAATTTTTTCCCCTAATATTATCTGGGTATCATTTTTGTCCATATAAGATAACTGTTCATTTAACTCTAAATTTTTGTCATCACTCATTTTTAAAACTGCCTCCTTTATTATCCAATTGGGTGTTGAAGCTCCTGCTGTAACACCTATAGTTTTAATTTTATTAGTCTTAATTATATTATCAGGTATTTCTCCTGAATTTTCAACATGAATTGTATTATTACAATTACTTTTACATATTTCATAAAGCTTGGTGGTATTAGAACTATTTTTACCCCCTATTACTACCATCATATCTACTTTTTTTGATATGCATTCTGCAGCTTTCTGACGGAACTCTGTGGCACTGCATATAGTATTAAATGCAATAAATTCCCTGCACTCTTTAGCTACTATATTCAACACCTTTTCCCAATTAGACTGTTTTTCTGTAGTTTGTGAAACTATACATATTTTTAAAGGTAACTTATCTAAATCGACACCATTCTTTGATATAATGCCAGTATTTTCACACCATCCATTTATACCTACTACCTCTGGATGGTTAATATCACCCACTATCAATATACTATACCCTAATTTATAGTATTTTTCCACTTTTTTCTGTATGTTAGAAACATAAGGACAGGTAGCATTCACCACATTAATCTTTTTATTCTCCAAAAGAGTCAATATGTCTTTTGCTACACCATGAGAACGTATTACAACTACATCATCTTCTTTGAGACTACATATATCATCTAATTCTATAGGATATATACCTTTTTTCTTTAAATTATTTACTACATCACTATTATGAATTAAAGGACCTAAAGTATATATCTTCTTTTTAAATTTTTCTCTGGCACTTATAGCCTCGGTAACAGCTCTCTCCACCCCAAAGCAAAATCCAGACTTATCTGCTAATATAATATTCATACTATTCACCTTTAGTTATGTTCTTTAATGTAATTTCTTATATAACCTGAAATAATTTCTACCACCTGATAAATAGAAAGTCCAGATGAATTTATCTCTATAGCATCTTCTGCTTTTATAAAGGGTGAAGATTCCCTATGGGAATCTATATAATCTCTTTTAATTATCTCATCCAATATCTCATTATACTCCACATCTATACCTTTCTTCTTTAATTCCAAATATCTTCTTTTTGCCCTTTCACTGGCACTAGCTGTGAGAAAAAACTTCAAAGGTGCATTTTTTAAAACTACAGTACCTATATCCCTTCCATCCATAATCACATTAAAATTTCCCGCCATATCTTGCTGCAATTTTACAAGCAACTTTCTAAGCTTAAAAATAGCAGCATAATTAGATACATTATTACTTACATCAGGATGCTTTATACCCTCTGTTAAATCTTCACCATTTACAATAAGTCTATCTTTTTCAAAATGCATTTTAAGTGATTTTACAATTTCACATACCTTATCTACATCCTTGTAACATACTCTTTCTCTCATACATAAAAGTGCAGCAGCCCTATACATAGAGCCTGTATTTATATACATAAGATTAAATTTATGGGCTATAATATTTGCTATAGTACTTTTACCTGCAGCTGCAGGTCCATCAATTGCTACAGATATATTCAAAATGTCATTCCGCCTTTCTCTGCTCAAGAAACATATCCAAATTTACATGAGGAATCTTACTCATATTAAAATCCTACTTATATATTCTATAAAAAAACATAAAATCCTTTATTTATATTATCATTGATTTAATTAAATTTGTAATACATTTTTAATTTTACTTCCTGCTAAAAATCCAGTAGACAATGCAATCTGCATATTAAATCCTCCTGTATTTGCATCTACATCTATTATCTCCCCTGCAAAATATAAATTCGAAACTATTTTAGACTTCATGGTAGAAGAGTCTATTTCTTTAACACTTACTCCTCCAGATGTAACTATGGCTTCTTCTATGGGTCTAAGACCTTTTATGTGCATAGTAAAATTTTGTAATAATCCAGCTAAATCCTGTCTTTCATCTCTAGTTATAGAATTGCATTTTTTATCTAATTTTATGTTACATAAATCTAAAATTATGCCAATAAGTTTTTTAGGAAGTAATCCCCCTAAAGAATTTTTAAAACTTTTATTTGAATAATTTAAAAATTCTCTCTGCAATCTTCTATCCAATTCCTGAAACTCAAGAGCAGGTTTTAAATTTATAACTGCCTTTAAATTTCTATTATTTTTTACTACCCTGCTGGAACTCAAAACAACAGGTCCTGAAATTCCAAAATGGGTAAAAAGCATTTCTCCAAATTCCCTATATAAGATATTATTATTAGAATCCACTATACTTAATTCTATATTTTTCAAAGAAAGTCCCTGCAATATTTTTATCCAATCCTCTTCAATTTCTATAGGAACAAGAGCCGGTGTAATTTTCGTTATTGTATGACCTAAACTTTCAGCCATTTTATATCCTTCTCCAGTAGAACCCGTTTGCGGATAAGACATGCCCCCTGTGCAGAGTATAAACAAATCTCCTTCTATAATTGAATTATCTTCAAGTTGAACTGCTCTTATAAAGTTATCTTTGGAAATAAATTTCTTAATTTTAGAATTAAACCTTATCATTACATTTTTCTTTATTAATTCTTTTTCCATAGCTTTAATTAAATCAGAGGATTTGTCAGACTGTGGAAAAACCCTTCCCCCTCTTTCAATCTTTAAATTTACTCCTAAATCATCAAAAAATTCAAAAGTATTCTTATTTGTAAAAGAATAAAGTGAACTATACAAAAAATGAGAATTTACAGGAATATGATCAAAGAATTCACTTATATCCTTTGAATTGGTTATATTACATCTTCCCTTTCCAGATATGAACATCTTCTTCCCAAGCTTTTCATTTTTTTCAACCAAGGTAGTGTCAAATCCTCTATTTGCAGCAGTTATTGCTGCCATCATTCCAGATGGACCTCCTCCAATTACTATTACCTTTGACATTAATTCATACACCCTATTTCCAACTAATTTTGATCCTTTAATGAATATACTTGATATTCCTGCCATATAGTTTCAAGATCCGAAAAAGTAGAGGAAATTTTTTCCTTTTCCTGCAATCCAACAGCAATAATAAGTGCATTAATTACACTTAATGGAGCTACTAGTGAATCTACAAAAGAAGTCATATTACTTTGAGCAATCAAGGTATAATCTGCCCTGGCTGCCAGAGGAGATAAAAGGCTGTCCGTAATAGCTACCACCTTAGCATTTCTGCTTTTGGCAAAAGCTAGAGCTTCAATAGTTCTCACAGCATATCTAGGAGACCCTATGCCTATTACCAGATCGTCGCTGGTTAAATTTATCATCTGTTCAAAAATATCACTTATTCCATATCCTACAACTTTTACATTGTCTAATATCAGATTTAAATAAAAACCCAGAAAATCTGCAATAGCAGTGGAACTTCTAAGTCCTATTATATATATCTTATCTGCCTTAAATATACTGTTTACTACATCATCAAAAGTCTTATGATTTATTTTTTCAAGAGTAGCTCTTATATTTTCCATATCAGATTTTAAAACACTTTTCAGTGGACTTTCCTGACTTACAAAATCATTTGATAATTCAATTCTCTGCACCGTAGTAAGTTTATTTTTTATAAGTTCCTGAAGAGATTTCTGCAATTTAGGATATCCTGAAAATCCAAGTTCATTTGCAAATCTAACTACAGTTGATTCACTTACTCCTACATTTACCCCTAATTTTGCAGCTGTCATAAAGGCAGCTTTGTCATAATGTTTTAGAATATATTCAGCTATTAATTTTTGACCTTTACTCAATCTTGGAAATTTAATTTGAATTGTCCTTATTAAGTCCTGATTATTAGTGCTTTCCATTTACTTCATTCCTTTCTCTCCATCCATGTTAACTTTGCAATATTTGTTTCATTTTAACATCTATTGAGTAAATTATCAATATAATATTCAATTGTTTATTCAATTAACTATTCAATCATGTTTATAAATATTTATTATATTTTTATTATCTTTCTCGCATATTCCAAAAGTAAAACCATAAATATTTAAATTTTTATTCAAAAAATCCACAATTTTATACATATCTTCATAGTCACTAAATTCTTTTGATGAAATTAATTTTAATTCATTTTTCATAATAACTTTCCACCTTTTATATATTGTATTTCCTTTTCAGTTAAATATCTCCATGCTCCCTCCTTGAGATTGCCTAGTTTTATATCTCCTATAGCAATTCTCATTAAAGTTATTACAGGATGGCCTATGGCATCACACATTTTTCTAACCTGTCTGTTTTTTCCTTCATGTATTTCTATTTTTACCTTTGAACTTTCCTTATTTGAACTAATAAAATCAAATTTTGCCTTAGCTGTTATATATCCTCCTATATCTATGCCATTTTCAAATCGTTTTATCTCCTCACTAGAAGGTATTCCTTTTATTGCAGCAATATATATCTTAGATTTATTGCTTCCTGGATGAGCTATATTATTATATACTTCCCCATCATTGGTAAGTATTATGGCTCCTGATGTATTATAGTCAAGCCTTCCTATGGGATAAACCCTTTCATTTACTTTTACTATATCAAGAAGTGTTTTGCGTCCCCTATCATCTTTAACTGAAGATATATATCCTCTCGGTTTATTTAATAATATATACACCTTTTTATTTTCTTTCTTTATTATTTTATTATCTACCAGAATTTCATCTCTCTCATCATCAATTGTTGTCCCAAGTTTATTTACAACTACTCCATTTACTTTTACTCTTCCCTCCGATATTATATGTTCACATTTTCTTCTTGACGCTACCCCGCAGGCAGCCATGTATTTATGTAATCTTTCTATCATATTAATCATCCTACTCACATATTAAATGTATTATAGTATATTTAAATAATAAAATTAATCCTCAGTCATACATTGAGGATTAATCTTATTATTCTACTTCCTGTATACTTATTTGTCTTATATGTTTAGTGTGATTCCATTCTTTGTTATTCTTGTCCAATATTCCTTGTATTGTTATTGGTATCCATGTCAAAGTATATATACCATAGAGCAGATACCATATAAATATTCTAAGAGAATTTTTACCTCCTAATAAGGATATGCCTATTACAAATATCAGAAGATATAAAATACTTCCAGATACCGTCTCTAATAGAGTAGGTGAATCAAACATCAGCGCAAGTACTACTATATTGAAGGAATATAAAACAAATATAGAAAACATCTTCTTTGACAGTTTGTTTTCTAACATCATTATAAAAGGGGTTACTAGAAATTGAACTATACTAAATGTTTTCCATACTATAGGTATAAAATATATATTTATAACAAATATATTTAACCCATGAGTATTCTGCAGAATAGTTATAAAAGCCGAAAGCCCTATTAGCAATGTGACAAAAGGTTGCACAGTATATATGGCACAGTCAAGTGCAGTGAGATTTTTATCTCTTAGTGCCTTTTTTATAAGCTTAAAGAAAAACCTTGATGCAACATCAGTAAATCCTTTCATCCATCTTTTTCTTTGATGCCAGGATTGTTTTAGTGTTAAAGGCTTTTCATCATATACTACAGCATTATGAGCCCATCCTACCTTATATCCATTTAATACTAATTTACAGGTGAATTCTAAATCTTCAGTCAAACAAGTAGCACCCCATCCAAGCTGCTTTAGTATCTCCGTATTCATACAAAAGCCAGTACCTCCGATTTGATTTGATAATCCAAGATTTGACCTAGAAAGTTGAAAAAGCCTGTTGGCAGTCCAAAAAGAAATTGAATAAGAACCTGTTATCCATGAGTCATTGGGATTTTTACTATCTATGTAGCCTTGAACAACTTTATACCCTTGACATAGTTTATAATTCATTTCCATTAGAAAATTTCTTGAGACCAAGTTATCTGCATCAAAAACGGCTATAGAATCATATTGTTTATCCATCTTAAATATTTTATTGAACATCCATTCCAGTGCATATCCCTTTCCCTTTTTATCCGGAACTTTTCTTTCAAATACATTTACATTATATTTTCTTGCTATAGATGCTGTATCATCATCACAATTATCCGCAATAACAAAAATATCATACATATCTTTGGGATAGTCAATATCTTTTAAACTCTCTATTATTTTTGCAATAACCATCTCTTCATTATGAGCTGCTACTAAAAGGGCAAAAGTATTTTTAGGCATACATTTTTCTGCACCATTATCTCTTCTTTTATAGAGTCCAAATAAAGAAAGTATTAGGTAATACATTGTGATTGTGAAAATTGATATTTGAAAAATAGCTGTAAAATTAAAAATAAACTCTTTCATCACAAAAATCCTTCCTTATAATATATTTATTCTATTATACTGAAACAAATATATATAAAATACCGTATATCATGATACCACAGATTTTTACTTATGTGGTATATGTCGAAATATTCTGACTAACAAAATCTACATATTTTTTCTTTTCATACTAAAGTAATTTCATATAAATCCTCTCTTCTATGCTCAAATACAGGTATAGATTTTCTTACTTCATATATATATTCCAAATCTATCTCCGATAATAGTATTCCCTCTTTTTCATCTAATATATTTAATATCTTTCCCCAGGGATCTACTACAAGAGAATTTCCATAAGCCACATAAGAATAATTTATATTTCTTGCTGGTGATATTCCTACGGTATACAGTTGATTTTCTACTGCAGCACTTCTAAATAACAGTTCCCAATGAGATGGTCCCGTAGTAGTATTAAAAGAAGCTGGAATAAATATGATTTTTGCCCCTTGAAGTGCCATTAGCCTCATGAGTTCAGGAAATCTCACGTCATAACATATAGCTACACCTATTTTCCCCCACTTTGTATCTATTACAGTAACTTTGTCTCCTGGAGTTAAAACATTTGATTCCTTAAATGTTATTTTATCTTTTATATCTATATCAAATAAATGCATTTTTCTATGCTTCCCTATTAATTCTCCTTTTTCATTAAATACAAAAGAAGTATTATATATATTTCCTTTATCATCAATTTCAGGTATAGAGCCTCCAACTATATATATTCCCATCTCTTTAGCCGCAGATGACAGCATACTCAAGGTTTCTCCCTTGCAATCATCCTTTTCTGCATATTCTCTAAAATACTTAGTATTATAGTAGCAATTAAACATTTCCGGTAATGCTACTATGTCAGTTCCTTTATTTGCAGCCTTATATATAGCTTCCTTTGCTCTTTTTACATTGTCACTTTTTGAAGACTTTAAAACCATCATTTGACATAAACCTATTTTCACAATAAAACACCCTCTTTTAATTACCTCATGTATTTGCTTATAACACTTCAATCCTTACAATTATTATATACCCTTAATTATAGTTTATTATTGTGGACTATTCAATGATAGATAAAAATTTAATATTTAAGATACAATTTACTAATCTATTGAAAAGCTGATACTTCACATTATAGAAAATTCCGCCCAAATAAGAATTACTTAGTTCTATAAGACTATTGATTAAAAATACTGTACATTATATAATTTTAATATTGTCATTTAAGTTAAAAATAATTAAACTATTATGAATAGGAGATCATTTAATGAAACAACATGCCCTTTCCAGAACCGAACTGCTGTTTGGAAAAGAAGCTCTAGAAAAATTAAAACATAGTACTATAGTACTATTTGGGTTAGGTGGTGTGGGAAGTTTTACCCTTGAAGCTCTGGTAAGAGGAGGTATAGGTCATATTGTCATAGTAGATGATGATACTGTTTGTTTAACAAATATAAACAGACAGATACATGCCAACTTCCATACAATAGGTAAGTATAAAGCAGATGTTTTAAAAGATAGAATTTTAGATATAAACCCCAATTGCAAGGTGGAATCTTATAAAGTATTTGCAGATGAAAATAATATAGATAGTATTATACCTCCTTCCGCAGATTATGTAATAGATGCCATTGATACAGTATCTTCAAAAATATCCCTTATAGTATGGTGTAAAAATCATAATATAAATATAATTAGTTGTATGGGTACGGGAAATAAACTAGATCCCACTAAATTTAAGATATCTGACATTTATGATACAGAAATATGTCCCCTAGCTAAAGTAATGAGACATGAACTCAAGAAACGAGAAATAAAAAACTTAAAGGTATTGTATTCCGAGGAAATACCTAAAAAACCAAAAATAGAAGAAGTCATAACTTGCAAGGAAGGCTGTGTATGCACTGGGGGCTCAAAAAAATGCCTATCAAAACGTCAAATACCTTCCAGCAATTCCTTTGTTCCTCCCGTGGCAGGAATGATAATAGCAGGTGAGGTAATTAAAGATATACTGTCATTGAATTAACTTTCATCTTTAGAAAAGAACTTACCCAAACGCTAAAATCAGCTAATTCCCAAAGAAGCTGGGGGATTAGCTGATTTTAGCGCCTTTATAAGTTCTTCCCCTAAAGGATAACGTATTCTAAGTGCTAAAGACACTAAAAATACTGTTAATAAGATTCAAATGAAAGCATATTCCTCATAAGCAAACTCCATCCGGACCTAAGAATCACTTGATTTAGGATAATTAAGATTTTTTTCACTAATATTATCTAGCACATCCTCTAAATATTTTTTTGCTAAATACTTAGCCATAGGTAAATTCATATCAAGATAATTTCCACAATCTTTTGGCAGTGCACCTGGAATTTCACCCTCATATTCTGCAATAAATTGAAACATCTCTTTAACTAAACCTATAATTTCTTTTGATTCAAATCCTCTATCACTTCCTAATAATAAATATAATCCTGTTCTACAGCCCATAGGACCAAAATAAACTATCTTACTGCCATACTCGCTGTGATTTCTTAAAAAGGTCGCTCCCAAATGCTCAATAGTATGAAGTTCAGCCGTATTCATTACTGGTTCAAAGTTTGGTCTTGTCATCCTAATATCGAAGGTAGTTATTATTGCTCCATTAATATTATCCTTCCTTGAAACATATACTCCAGGCAATAGTTCCAAGTGATTAATTGTAAAACTAGTGATTTTTTCCATGTTTTCTCTCCATTCCATTTTTATTATTATAATTATAGTATATATCTTTATATTTTTCTATGCTGTTTGTTTACTTTAATTTTAAATTTACATAATATATATAATGTAAATATTCTAGTTTCAAAATTCCATAAGTTTAGGTGGAGAAAAGCCTTTCTCTACAGCAAACTCCGCCTGAACCTAAGAATCACTTGATTTTTTATTCCAAAACAAACAGGATACAAATACTCCTATTATAATTACTCCAAATATGGTTTCAAGCATAACCAATATCCTAACAACCATAGAATTGGGCAAAATATCTCCATAACCTAATGTAGTCATAGTAACAGCACTAAAATACATAAAATTCCATATTGGATATTTGAAATTTCCATTTATTATAGATCTCAATGCCAAAGGACTATCATCTAAAAAAGATATGGAGTTTTCTATAAGCTTTGGAAAATAAAAATTTAGAGGATAATAAAAATATTCCTTTCTAAAAATTTCATTATAAAGTAAAGTATAATTATTTACCCAAACATATTTGCTATCTATTTTTTCAAATTTGTTCTTATCACTTTTTTTATAGCTCTTAAAATCCTTATATTTTTCCTCCTCATTTATCTTGTAAAAACATATTTTTAACTTATTACTATTAAATTTACTGCTCACTTTATCTTCTCCTAAGTCTTCTATACTTATATGAGTAATATCTTGACTTTGAAATAAAAGGTAATAATAATTAGCCCAATTTTCTCCTAAGATTTTATCAAAGGCAAATATGTTTGTAGAAAAAGAGGAGCCAGGGGTTTCTAGTTTTGCAATAGGTCTTTTATATTCATTAGAGGATATTAAATATTTTACCATATCTTTAAATTCCTTATTATATATGGGGATATTCAAACTTTTTCTAAAAGCTTCTACCTTTGTATTCATGTTCACATCATTTTGAAATATAAAAAATTCCCCCTGAGAATCATTGGCTATATCCCAGTAAATAAATCCAAAAGAAAATAATATGCTAACATAAAGCAATGCTAACATAAGTAAAATAGTCTTTTTCTCGAGCTTATGTAAATTAATAAACCACCTCATAAATGTAACCTCTATATTAATAAAATAGATATATCTATTTATACTTTTACAAAGAGGTTATTATCACATTTATTTATTATAAAAATAAAAAGAAATCTACTTGAATCACAGCAGATTTCCTTTGCTTGATTTAAATATATAAATTACTCTTCCTCTATAATTTCATATAGTGTATTTAATCCCGCTTCTAATTCTTCTTTTGAAATAATAAGCGGTGGCAATAATCTCACTACATTTGGTCCTGCGGTTAATACAAGAAGACCTTTTTGGAGAGCTTTCTTTTGTACCCTGGATGCTTCCCCTTCAATTTCTATTCCTATCATAAGTCCCATTCCACGAACTTCTAATATATTCTTTTTATTTTTACTTTTAAAATACTCCTTAACAAATTTTCCTTTTTCACTTACTTCTTCTAAAAAAGAATTCTCACTTATTATGTTCAATACTTCTAGAGCACCTGCTGCACAAACAGGATTTCCTCCAAAAGTAGAGCCATGATCTCCATATTCAAAAGTATTGTTCAATTTTTCATTACAGAGCACAGCACCTATAGGTAATCCTCCTCCAAGACCTTTTGCAGTGGATATAATATCTGGACAAACACCATAATTATTAAAACCATAGATCTTTCCTGTTCTTCCTATACCACATTGAATTTCATCACATATAACCAAGATATCTTCCTTCTCTGCTATCCCAAAAACCTTATGAACAAATTCTTCACTTAGTGGATTTATTCCTCCTTCTCCCTGAATAGGTTCTATCATAATAGCACAAATTGATGAATCTATGGATTTTTCTAACTCTTCTACATTAGCCTCTGCATATTTAAAACCTTCAGTAAAAGGATAAAAATATTTATGAAGCTTTTCCTGTCCTCCTGCTTTTAATGTAGTTATAGTTCTTCCATGAAAACTCTTTTTCAATGTAAGTATAGTATTTCTAGCCTTTCCATGTTTATCAAAACTATACTTTCTTGCTAATTTTATAGCTCCTTCATTAGCTTCTGCACCAGAATTACAAAAAAACACTTTAGTCATATTTGAAATTTCAGTAAATTTTTTGGCTAGTTCCAATACAGGAATATTCAAAAATATATTAGAAGTATGAACTACTTTTTCCAGTTGGGCTTCTACAGCTTTAATCCAGTTCTTATTTCCATAGCCTAGAGACATTACGCCAATACCTGATGTAAAATCCAGATATTCCTTATTATCCGTATCAAACAACTTACACCCTTCTCCATGAGTGAATACCACAGGAAGATGGTTATAAGTATTCATAAGATATTCTTTTGCATAATTTAAATAATCCAAATTAATCTCCTCCTAATAAATCATAGTTCCTATACCTTCTTTTGAAAATAATTCCACAAGAAGACAATGAGGTACTCTACCGTCAATAATGTGTGCACTCTTAACTCCCGACTTAATGGCCTCAACACAACAATTGATTTTTGGCAACATCCCTCCTTTTATAATATTATCTTCATACAGAGCTTTAATATCCTTTAACCTTAATTCTGAAATTAAAGTAGAGTTATCATCCATATCCCTCATAACTCCAGGTACATCTGTAAGAAGTATTAAATTTTGTGCTTTTAAAGCTGCCGCAATTTTAAAAGTACATGTATCTGCATTTATATTATAGGTTTCATTATCATCCCCAAGAGCTATACTGCTTATTACAGGGATATATCCATTATCTATAGAACTTATAATAATTTCAGTATTTATATCTGTTATCTCTCCTACTTTCCCCAAATCCACGCCTTTGGAGATTTTTTCAGCTTTTATCATGGCTCCATCTATTCCACAAAGTCCAAGGGCTTTTCCACCATAACTTTGAATTAATTTTACCAAATCTTTATTTACCTTTCCACTAAGTACCATTTGAACCACATCCATGGTTTCTTCATCTGTATATCTTAGTCCATCTATAAAAACACTTTCCTTGTTTAACTTTTTTAAATAAGAAGAAATAAATGGACCCCCACCATGAACAACTACTAAATTTATTCCCACACATTTCATAAGTACTAAATCATTTATAACATATTTTTTAAGCTGTTCATCCAACATAGCACTGCCACCATACTTAACAACTATTGTTTTCCCTCTGTATTTTTGAATATATGGCAGTGATTCCGCTAATATTTTTGCCACCTCATTATAATTCAATTCCTCCCGTACCTCCCTTAAGACATATAACTTCCATTAATCTTTACATAATCATAGGTTAAATCACATCCCCAGCAGCATACACTATAATTTCCAGAGTTAAAATTTAAAACTATGCCCACTGTATTTTCTGAAAGTATGTCTACAGATTTTTCAATTGAAAAATCTACAGGATTACCATTTTTAAATACCAATATACTTCCCTTTGAACTTTCCATGGATACTTCCAGTTTATTTATATCAAAGTCTACTCCAGAATATCCAATAGCATCTAATATTCTGCCCCAATTGGCATTTCGTCCAAATAGGGCGGTTTTTACAAGACTTGAACATATTACAGATTTACCTAAAATTTCACCTTCCTTTTCTCCAGATACATTCATAACCGTGCATTCTATTAATTTAGTAGCACCCTCTCCATCTTTTGCAATCATTTTAGCTAATTCTATATTTAGCTTTTTTAATGCCTCTAAAAAGGTGTTATAATCTTCATTTTCCTCATCTATAATAGGATTTTCAGCTAATCCATTGGCCATGACAAGCACCATGTCATTTGTAGAAGTATCTCCATCTACAGAAATTCTATTATAGCTTACTTTTACACTTTCTTTTAACGCCTTGTCTAAAAGACTAGCATCTATATTTACATCTGTGGTAATAAAAGAAAGCATAGTTGCCATATTAGGATGTATCATTCCAGAACCCTTGGCCATAGCTCCAATTACCACAGTTTTTCCTCCAAGTTCCAGGGTTACAGCTAATGTCTTTTTAAATGTATCTGTGGTAAGTATAGCCCTTGCTGCATCCTTTCCACCATTTTTATTTAACTTTTTAGCAAGTCGTGGAATAGCTTCTTTTATAATACCAATATTTAATTTTACACCTATAATTCCTGTGGAGGCTACAAGTACATTATCCTCTTCAATTTGTAATTCTTCTCCTGTATATTTACACATTTCTTTTGCATGATTTATTCCATCTTCCCCCGTACAGGTATTGGCATTTCCGCTATTTATAATTATGGCTTGAGCCTTTTTATTTTCTAAATGACCTTTAGTTACTAAAAGAGGTGCCCCCTTAACTATATTTTTAGTGTATACCCCTGCTGAATTACAAAGTTTAGTTGACATTACAAGAGCTAAATCCTGCAGATTATTCTTCTTAAGGCCACAGCTAATTCCCGAAGCTGTAAAACCTTTAGGAGAGGTAATTCCTCCTTCTATAATTTCTAAATTCATCTTAAATGTCCTCCTTAAAATTTAATTAAAAAACAGCTGGCAGGGCAGTAAGTCCTTCTTTTTCATCGAAACCTAATACAATATTCATATTTTGAATTGCCTGTCCTGCTGCTCCTTTTATCATATTGTCTAAACATGATATGATTATAAGTTTATTATTTTCGCTATCATAATGTATAGAAATACAACAATAATTAGAAAGTCTTACATTGTTTATCTTAGATACTTTACCTAGAGGAAGAATTCTTACAAAAGGTTCCTCTTTATAGAATTCACAATATTTCTGGTGTATTTTTTCTATATCTATCGGATCCTTAGGAGTTGTATATATGGTGGACAAAATACCCCTATTTATTGGAATTAAATGTGGAATAAAAGTAAGCTTTACCCCCTCTTTTGATACACTATTTAAATTTTCCTCTATTTCTGGAGTGTGCCTATGATTTGCAACTTTATAAGCACTAAAACTCTCATTACAATTTACAAAATGACTACTTTCACTAAGAGTTTTCCCCGCACCAGTTAATCCTGATTTACAATCTGCAATTATACCTTTTTCTTCTATTAATCCTTTAGAAATAAGAGGTAAAACACCAATTTGAACAGAAGTGGCATAACATCCTGGATTTCCTATAACTCGGGATTTTTTTATATATTCTCTATTTAACTCTGGAAGTCCATACACAGAACTTTCATGCAATTTTGGTGTAATAAAATTTTTACCATACCATTTTTTATATGAAGATTCATTTTTAAATCTAAAATCTGCACCCATATCTATACATATTTTATCTTTGGCCACTGCTTTTTCTACAATAGGTTCACTTACTCCGCTAGGCAGAGCTAAAAAGATCAAATCACTTCTTTTTATAACTTCATCATCCTTTTCACATACAAGTTCTTTTAAATCATAAAAACCTGGATATAGGCTATTAATAGATTTTCCCTCATAACTTGTAGATGATATACCTGATATTTTTATTTTGTTATGATTTGATAAGAGCCTTATTAATTCTGCTCCTACATAACCTGTTCCCCCAATAACGCCTACTTGTACCAAATCAATTTACCTCCTTTTAGATCATAATTGCCTATAAAAATATAATAACTACATATTTTTTAAATATGTAGTTATTATATGACTTTATAAATAAATATGCAATATTTTTTTATAAAAATTAATTTAATATTTTTTTATAAGTGCTTGAAAAATTCATATGAAAAAGCATTTTTCTTGAGTAAACTCCCCCCTAACCTTATAATTACTTCATTATAAATATACAATAATAAAAAATAAAAGTTTTTATAAATGTACAAAAACTTTTATATCACAGATATAATTATTACTAACTTACTATTTATTGCCTATAAATACATTATTCCATTTTGTATATATGTTAAACAAGCTTACTATATCCTGCTCATTGTATAATAATATTTTTTCCTTTTTTACCTCAGGCATTCTATTTATATACTCACTATCTTTAATTATTTTACTAAAGGTTTTAGCTAAATTTGAACCGCTTATAACTTTATCCTCTCTTGTAATTCCAAATTCTTTTTCCAATGCTTTAAGTCCTATAGATTTATGAATTTCTTTTTCATACTGTTTTTGCAGATCTACACTTATAAAATAATCTTCTATATTATTAAATTCCATATTGTATTTTTCAAAAAGATAATTTATAACCGTAAAATCATTATTTCCCGAAAAAGTTACTATATACTTTTTATTTTCTTTAATCATATTTTCAAAGTATTCTTTTGCCAATCTTAGTATTAATTTTGTATCCTTTTTATTTTCTATCATATACTGTGTCACTTTTAACACTTCATTTTTATAGTCATAAAAACAGCATCCAAACACCCCTATACATATAGGTTTTTTGTATATATAGTGTTCTAAATCAAAAAATATAGCATCTCTAAAAATACACCTGCTTTTCTCTATCTTTAATGAATTTTCTACTATAGGTCTTTCAACATCTACATTGTTAAGTCTCTCTATCACATTACCACTCTTTTCCAATTCCTTTTAGCCACACAGTTTTATATACTATATGATATATAAGATTCAGATTTCCTTTATACAAGAAGCTCCGAGCTTATATATCATATCTTTCCTCTCAACTACTATTTTTACCCTGCTGCTTACCTCAGGGTCTTCTAACACCTTTCTCACCAGTTCTCTGGTCGGATTAACACAAATTGGATTTTTTACCATCTTCATCATAGAAAAATCACCTAAAGTATCCCCATAAGCATAACTTTTTCCTAAATCTATACTATATTTTTCAGTTAACATCTTTATAGCTTTTTCTTTGCTAATGCTATCCCACATAGGAACTACCTCTCCTGTATATATATTATCCTCATTCCTTATATATACAGCTCCTACATAATCGTCAAATCCATATTTAATTGCCATTTCTCTAACTAGCTCTACAGGACTTCCAGATACAGTTACTACTATGTGTTTATTTTCTTTATGCCATTTTAGCATATCTCTAGTATAAGAATATACCCTATCTCCTTTCTGAGCCACTACAGTTTTAGCTATAAATTCTATTTGAGATCTATGGAGTCCTTTTATAGCCTCTATATATATATTTGCCATTTTCAAAAGATAGTTGTCATAATTCCCCTTTCTTTTATCCCATCTTTCATATTCAGGTTTTACTTCTTTATACCACCTTTCTCCAGGTATTATTTCATATTTTACTAACTTTTTAAAGACTTCCGTTATAAGACCTTCTCTATATAAAGTACCGTCAATATCAAAAAAAGCTGCAATACTCATATTCCATTCTCCTTATATATTATTAAAATTAAAATACACAATATTACTATCTTATATGTTATGTAAGTTAGTTTTGCAACTCCAATAAAAAATATTAAATATATTTTTTAAAAAGTCCTGATAATAAAATCAAGACTTTTTAATTACATAATCCATTATATCTTCGATAGAAACGGTACCCTTTACCACATTTTTATCGTCTATTACAGGAATGGCTACTATATTATTTTCTCTAATTCTTTTTGCCACAGTCATAATATCCTCTTCACTCTTAGCCACAACTACATCCTTTGTCATTGCCCAATCTACAGGACAGGTATCATAATGACCTTCCTCCATCAAAAATCTATATATATCCGCCTTTACTATCATGCCCGTCAGTTGTCCATCTTCATCAACTATAGGTGCCCCATTTACATTATGATCATCCATCATATCTAAAGCTTTACACAGACTATCTTCTTTTTTTAACTTTACAATATTTGATTTCATTATTTCCTGAACCATAACAACACCCCTCCTTTTTTAATTATACAATGTTTTTTTTTAAAAGTCTAAAAATTTTCCAAAAGTTAAATATATTATTAATTTGAATTAAACATTTATCAATAACTCCCATTTATGATATTATCAAATTTTTCTACATCCTTTTCCCCTTTTATCAGATAATCTATAATTTGTGATGCAACTTTTTTAGATATTTTTTCAAATTGTATATTTAAATCTACATTATTTTTCTTTAAAAGAATTTTTAAATATCTTTTTTGTTTTTCCGTAATACAATTTTCTCTCACCAGTAACTTATCATTTCTTACTTTAAAAGCAAATTCATGTATTTTAGGCAGATTTAAAACATCTTCATAATTATGAAGCATTATGGTATATTTTATATCCTTAGTATTAGATTTTAAAAATTCTCTATATAAATCTACACTAATTCCCCCATCTATCTTATCTTTCCTGTTTATACCCAAATATTTTTCCACAGTCTTTAAGTTACACCTTTCCATACCCAACTGCTTGTAATAAGGCCTTATGAGTCTGTATAAATCCACATGATATTTAGGAAACTCAAAGTATATGTTATTCCGGTGCATTCTCTCTTTTACAAAAGGCTCATCAAAGGCTATTCCATTATAAGAACACCATTTATCATATTTTAATATATCCATGCCAAAATTATATAATACTTCACTTTCATCCTGTAGAGTATCTGCAAAATATTGTTTTATTGACAATTTATTTTTATCAATAAACCTCCCAAGAGATATAAGTATTATATTATCACATTCTCTATCGAAACCAGTTGTTTCTATATCAAAATAGGCTATATTTCCCATATCACAACTTAAAAATACATTACCTTCTACATTTACCAGACGATCATATTCTTTAATTTCCATAATATGTGTTACTTTAACGTAACTTCTCCTTTCTATATTATCTGGTTACCCGGTGAAATAACAATATTTACTCCTACCTTCGACAAGCTTCAGAGCCAGTATAGCTCTGACAGCCTTCAGATAAAATATTTAAAATCTCATCTACATCTTTTCCACTACTTCTATCCCCATTAGATTTAATCCATTTTTCAACACCTGACAGGTACATTTTACCAAATACAATCTGGCCTTTTTAATATTCTCATCTGCTGCATTCATAATACTATGAGCATTGTAAAATTTATTGAAAGCTTTGGCCACATCTATTACATACCTGGTAACTATAAATGGTTCCAATCTATTTATGGCATTTATTATAGATTTATTAAAGTTTTCAAGGATCTTTACAAGTTCAAATTCCTCTTTGCTGCCCAATTTACTATAGTCTATCTGATTTTCATCATAGGATGCTTCTTCTGATTTTCTAAGAATACTTTTTCCCCTTGCATAGCTATATTGAACATAAGGACCAGTTTCTCCTTCAAAACTCAGCATTTCATTCCAGTCAAATACTATATCTTTCTCTCTATTATTTTTCAGATAGGTAAATATCACAGCTCCTATACCAATCTTTTTAGCCGCCTCTTCTTTATTTTCAAGCTTAGGGTTCTTCTCATTTATTATTTCAAGAGTTCTCTCTACAGATTTATTTAAAAGTTCTTCTAAAAATATTACATCTCCTTTTCGTGTAGAAAGTTTTTTATTTGCAAATCTAACCAATCCAAATCCTACATGCTTACATGAGTCCGCCCAATCTTTACCCATTAATTTGAGTGTGGTAAATACCTGCTTGAAATGAAGAGATTGGTCAAGTCCCACCACATATATACTCTTATAAAAATCATAGGTTTTTTTCCTATATATAGCTGCAGCCAAATCACGAGTTGCATATATGGTTGTTCCATCTGATTTTTTTACAATGCAAGGAGGTATATTATACTCGTCTAAAAGTACCACTTTTGCACCGTTACTTTCAACAAGAAGTCCCTTTTTATCTATTTCTTCTACAACTGCATCCATTTTGTCAGTATAAAAACTCTCTCCTGCATAGGAATCAAAATCTACCTTCAATAAATCATATACTTTTTTAAATTCCCTAAGACTTAAATCCTTAAATTTTTTCCAAAGTTTAATTTCCTCTTCCGAACCATCCTCTAATTTTTTAAAATACATTCTACCTTCTTCGTTAAGTGAGGGATCTTTTTCCGCTTCTTCATGAAATTTTACATATATTCTTAAAAGTTCCTTTATAGGGTCTCTATTTAACTCCTCTGCATTGCACCATCTATTATAAGCTGCTATAAGCTTTCCAAATTGAGTTCCCCAGTCTCCCAGATGATTTATTCTCGTACAATTATATCCTTGAAAATTTATCATCTTGTATAGGGCATTTCCTATAGACGTACTAAAAAGATGTCCTACATGGAAAGGTTTCGCAATATTAGGTGATGAATATTCTACAACTACATTTTTTCCTTCTCCCATGTCTGAACTTCCATAGCTGTCTCCTTTTAATAATATTTCTTTTAAAGTATATTCAGTAAATATTTTTTTATCTACAAAGAAATTCACATAAGGTCCTAAATTTTCAATTTTCTCGAAGTACTTGCTGTGTAATTTATCTTTTAATTCCTTAGAAATTATATTTGGTGCCTTTTTCAATACTTTTGCCAATTGAAAACATGGAAATGCGTAATCTCCCATTTCAGGTTTTGGTGGTACTTCTATTAAACCTTCTATAAAATTCAATTCCAAATCTATATTTTTTTTAATCTCTTCTGCCGCTAACTTTTTAAAATCCATATTAACAGTTAAATAAGTATACCTTTATTTAACACTTTTCAGCTCCTCTCCCATTTCTATTCTTTTAAATCAAGTGATTCAGATATTCAGGTGGAGTTTGTTATAAGAAATGCTTATCTCCATCTGAACCTTAGAAGAACTTATCCAGACGCACAGCATTGCTTATCCCTAACTTTTGAAGAAGATGAGAGTTTATCAATGGCAGCGCTTGGATAAAAACTAAAAATCCTAAGTTACTATATAATATAAAAAACCGCCTCTTTTATCTTAAGAGACGGCCTCCTCCTATCACAATATCTAAATAATAGGTATACAGCCTATCTATTATATTTCTAGCTTATAACACTTTATGCAAGCGTTATGAATAAAATCACAGAACCTACACTTTATTATATTACTATTAACATTTTTTTGTCAATATATAATTAACCATTAATATATTTTACTCTTCAAATCCATTTAAATGTTCCTTATGCCATTTCCATGCAGTATCAATAATTGTCTCAAGTGAATTATATTTTGGTTTCCAATTGAGTTCTTCTTCTGCTTTTTTAGAAGAAGCTATAAGTGTCTCAGGATCTCCTTCTCTTCTAGGAGCAATTTCAGCTTTTATTTTTTGTCCAGTTACTTTTCGTGAAACTTCAATTACTTCTTTTACAGAGAAGCCTCTGCCATTACCTAAATTATAAATTCCGCTTTTCCCATCCTCAATAATTTTATTCAATGCCAAAAGATGGGCATTAGCTAAATCCATAACATGAACATAATCTCTAATACAGGTTCCGTCTTCTGTACTGTAGTCATCCCCAAATATAAATATTTTATCTCTCTTTTTTAAAGCCACCTGAAGTATTATAGGAATCAGGTGTGTTTCAGGGTTATGATCTTCTCCTATAAGTCCTGAAATATGCGCACCTGCCGCATTGAAATATCTTAGTGCAGCATATTTTATACCATATGCCCTATCACTCCATTTTAACAATTTTTCTACCGTAAGCTTGGATTCTCCATAGGGATTAGTTGGATATGTTGAATCATCTTCAAAAATAGGTATGTTTTTAGGCTCTCCATAAGTTGCAGCAGTGGAAGAAAATACAATATATTTTACTCCATATTTTCTCATAGACTTTAATAAGTTCAAAGTACCTACAACATTATTTTCGAAATATTTAAGAGGTTCCTCTACACTTTCTCCCACCAGAGAGTAAGCTGCAAAATCTATTACTGATTCAATGTTATTTTCTTCAAACACCTTATCCACTGCATTTTCATCCCTTAAATCGCCCTGGTAAACCTTGCCTCCAAGTACAGCAGATTTATGTCCTTTTTCAAAGTTATCCAATACTACAATTTCTTTTCCTCTTTCCAAAAGCTCTGCTGCCATATGGCTCCCTATATACCCTGCTCCCCCACAAACTAAAATTGACATTTTAAAACCTCCAATACAATATTTTATTTATTATATATTCTACTACAATTATTTTTCAGTTTGTGTTAATAAAGGATTAAACTATAAATATATTTATTCACAATTAAGTACTAATATTTCTATTTATAAACTGCATATTTCCTTGATATTCTAGGTTTTGTCATGTCTACAGTATTTAATATACTATTAACTTCTCTTTCATCTAAAATTTTTTCTCTTAAAATAATCTTCCTTACAGATTCTCCAGTATTCATAGCCCTTTTGGCAATTTCAGCAGCTTCTTTATATCCTACATAAGGACAAAGAGCTGTAAGTATTCCTATACTGTTTTCTAAAAGTCCCTTACATCTTTTTCTATTTGCTGTAATACCCTGAACGCAGTTTTCAACAAAGGTATTAATACCATTTGTCAGAGTTTCTATAGACTGAAATAAATTAAAAAACATAATTGGCTCAAAGGCATTTAATTCTAATTGTCCTGCCTCTGCAGCCATATTAATGGTAACATCATTTCCAATAATATTAAAAGCTATCTGATTAATTACCTCTGGTATTACAGGATTAACCTTTCCCGGCATTATGGAAGAGCCATTTTGTTTTGCCGGAAGATTTATTTCCCCAAAGCCTGTTCTCGGTCCTGATGACATGAGCCTTAAATCATTTGCTATCTTTGATAGGTTAACTGCACAGGTTCTTATGACTGATGAAGTTATTACGAGACTATCCAAGTTTTGAGTTGAATCAATTAAATCTTCCGCCTGGTTTAATTGTATTTGTGTAATTTTACTAAGGTTAGGTATTATTTTTATTTGATACCTCATATCTGTATTTATGCCTGTCCCTATGGCTGTTCCACCTATATTGACTTCTTTTAAGCTTTCTATAACCTGATTTAATCTTAATATATCTCTTTTTATCACTGAACTATAGGCATTAAATTCCTGTCCTAATCTAATAGGTACTGCATCCTGAAGCTGAGTTCTACCCATTTTTATAATATCATTAAATTCTTCAGCTTTTTCTTTAAACACTTTTTTCAATATTTTCAACTGTTTTATACACCTTAAAATAAGTTTTATAGTTGTAATTTTACCTGCTGTTGGAATAACATCATTAGTAGATTGCCCCATATTCACGTGATCATTTGGATTGACAATATTATAATTTCCCTTTTCTCCTCCTAATAATTCAATGGATCTATTTGAAACCACTTCATTTACATTCATATTTATAGATGTACCTGCCCCACCTTGTATAGGATCTGTAATAAACTGATCTTTAAATTTACCCTCTATTATCTCATCGCAAGCTTTTACAATTGTCTCTTTAATATGTTCACCAAGCAGTCCAATACCCTCATTAGTTATAGCAGCGGCCTTTTTTATCTCTACAATACTTTTTATAAATTCCTCATGAATTTTAAGTCCTGTAATTTTAAAATTATCTGCAGCCCTTAAAGTGTTTATTCCATAATATGCACTTTTAGGAACCTTTTTTTCTCCTATGGAATCACTTTCAATTCTAAAATCCATAATATCCATCCCCTTTAACTAAGATTAAAAATAGTCGTTTCAGAAATTTGTTGATATATTAAAAATAAAAAATAAGCATTTATTCTAAATTAATAATTTTATTATTAATAATTTATCATAACATCAATATGTTTTGTATATCTAATAAGAACAAACCTGCTGTACGCTATTTGTTCTAAATATACATTAATTAAATATGCAAAATAAAAAATTGCCGGAAAACACAACTGTTCTCCAGCAATTAATCAATTAAAGTATCTATTATAATTTTACTTCCTCTTCAATACTATCAAAATCTACTTCTTCTAGCTTTATTACCTTAGTGCTATATTTTTTCTTATACCATATCCACAATCCTAAAAATAGAGGAAGTCCTATATAAGATGAGGTTACTCCACTCCAATCTATGTTGTTAGCTTCAAAATAAGTAACACCTTGTCCCAAGATAACTATAATGCAAAGCACCAATGCTATTATAGGTCCTAATGGAAATAATTTAGCCCTATATTTTAATCTTCCAAAATCCCTATTTTGAGCAACATAAGCTTTTCTAAAACGATAATGACAAATTGCTATACCAAGCCATGCTACAAATCCTGCAAGACCTGAAGCTGCTACCAGCCAAACATACACTGTACTTTCGGCATAAAGCCCTGTTAAAAAACATGCAGATGCTACTATTGTTGTAAGTATCAATGAATTTACAGGCACTCCTCTTGAATTAACTTTTGCCAGCCAGGCAGGTGCTTTCTTATCTTTAGCCATAGAATACAACATTCTAGTTGAAGCGTACATTCCAGAGTTTCCTGCCGACAGCACTGAAGTCAATATAACTGCATTCATAAGAGATGCAGCTCCTGCTATACCAGCCTTTTTAAATACCAAAGTAAAAGGACTTGTATCAACTCCTGCATTCATATACGGAATTATGGCACCTACTACAAATATTGTTCCTATATAAAATATTAGTATTCTCCAAAATATACTATTAATAGCTTTCGGTATGGTTTTTTCTGGATTTTCACTTTCTCCCGCAGCTATATCTACTAATTCAGTACCCTGAAAAGAAAAACCTGCAATCAAAAATACTAGGAATATAGATTTAAAACCTCCTACAAAAGGTGCTTCTCCTACTGTAAAATTTTTAAATCCTACTGGATTTCCATTAAATATACCTATAATAGTTGCTACTCCTACTAATATAAAAACGATAACGGTTACTACTTTGATGCCTGCAAACCAAAATTCCGATTCTCCATAGGCTCTTGCAGATAATAAATTTAATAAAACTATTACAGCTAAGAAACACACACTCCACACAATAGCTGGTACACCTGGCAGCCAATATTTCATTATAAGTGCTCCTGCTACCATTTCTGCAGCTACAGTTATTGCCCAATTGTACCAATAATTCCATCCTAATGCAAATCCTAAAGCTGGATCTACAAATTTAGTGGCATAAACACCAAAAGAGCCTGAAACCGGCATATAAGTAGCCATTTCTCCTAAGCCCGTCATTAAAAAATAAACCATAATTCCTATACAGCCATAAGCTACTAGTGCTCCTCCAGGACCTGCCTGATTAATAGTAGCACCTAATGCTAAAAATATTCCTGTTCCAATAGCTCCTCCTATGGCAATCATACTTAAATGTCTAGTCTTAAGTCCTCTTTTTAGTTCATTATCACGCTCATTATTTTGTTCTACTGAGCTCTCCATTTTTTTCTCCCCCTTATCGGTATCAAAATCCCCATAAGTGAAGTAAGTAAGATAAGCATAAAAATAGCCTTGAGAGTGTACACCCAAGGTTATAAATATAAAAATATATTAATTCCACAATGAATGATAGCTCTTCACAAATTATATTTGTGACAGTCTTGTATATATTTTATACAAAACCAGTTAATTCAACATCAAAGCATCTGTTGAACACTTCGGCAAAATTTCCTTTTAAGTCCCTTCATTGTGCTTGCCTCCAAAACTTTACTTATAAATTTTGCACCTCTATCTTAAATATTCACTTATAGTACAAATACATTATGTACTATAAGTAAATATTAGTCAATGGTATTTTAATACATTTCTCTACTCATTATGACAAAGAGCAAAATATATTTTAAATTGATTTACTTGATTTTTTAGGTTTTAGACTATCAAAATAATCTTTTAGCTTCAAATCCATACCTAGTATATGTTTTGATATCCAATCATAAATAAAATCCAATAATTTTAATACAGATTTTTGTATGTCCTCATCTAGTTCTTCCAAATCTAAATTTTCGATTTTATTTATAAAGGCATCATGAGCTTTTTTTTGTTCCTTGTACTCGGGATAATCATAAAGCTTCATTATTCTTTCTTCATCTTCAAAATGATACACAGTATATTCTTTAAGGTCATCAATTAAATTTAAAACATCTCCAAAATAATCTGCATGGTTTTCATTTATTATAAGATCGTATACAGATTCACCTATTTCAAAGAGTCTTTTATGTTCTTCATCTATCCTTTTAATGCCACAATTGTAATCATCCTTCCATTCAAACATTTTGTTATCCCCCCATCTCTAATTAATTTATCTCCTATATATAAATATTGGTCTATTAAACTCAAACTAAATTTTAACATATTTTTGTCTAATATTTATAAGCAAACAATTCCAAGTAAATATTGTTTTTTTAATTATAACAAAAAATTAAAAAATACTAAACATTCTATTAGTAATTAAATATTAATATTATTCAATACAAAAACACACCAAAATTGAAGTAATTTATCTATTTTGGTGTGTAAAAATTATTCTAAACAAAAATATTAAATTTTATTGTTAGATTGTAATTTATATTATTATTAAGAATTAAATCTAAAAAAACAACATTTTACATTACTCTTCCAGGGATTACAGCATCCAATATTCCTATAACAACTGATGCAATAATAGCTCCCAATATAGATACACTCATATTAGGCACTAAAAATTGAGTTAAATATAATATTATAGCTGCAATTATAAAACCCTTTATTCCTTTTCCAAAAGGAGATGCATCTACACCCATAAATTTTTCTACAAAATAGTCTATTAAGCTTATAACAACTGCTGCTACTAAATAAGACCATAGTCCCACTATTCTAAAACCAGGTGTTAAAAATGAAGTTATCCCCAGTACAATTACTGTTAAAATAAACCTTACTATATAACCACCTATAGAAGATTTCTCTGACTCTCTTTTTGTATCACCCACGAAAGTCACTCCTTTTCAATAAAATATTTATTTTACATAAACATAGTCTTTACCTAAATCACAAAAAATATTTAAAAATAAAAATCTTTTTAAACTTAACATATTGACAAAAAAATATATAATCTGCAATATTTTATATATAAAACACTCGCATTATGTATATTTAAAATCAATATTGACAAAATAACAGAAAAAAGGTATAAGTATATTGTCTATATAGAACAAATTTCAAGTTTAAAAGTATAGATATATTAGTTCCAACAATTTATTGAAAAGGAGTATAATAATGAAAACATTTCAAACTCTTATTGATGAAACTTTAAAATCCAGAGATTTGGATGAACTAGAATCTGCTGCCGATTTATTTCAATTCGGCATTGAAAAAGGATACTATAATAAAAAACAAGCAAACGAATTCAATAATGCTTATTGGAAAACCAAAGATAAGCATTTAGCTCATGAAATTGCCAGTGAAATAAACTCCAACAGATTAAATGTTATAAGTATAGTTTCCAATGCCCCAATGAATATAAAGGACAATAAACCTGAACTTTTAAACTATGTAAATGGACGAATAAAAGCCCTTAGAGGTAAAATAAGCGGCATAAAATAATTTATTCTATGAATTTATATATTTCTACTAAAATATTTAAAAAGTATATTAAATTGCATTAAAAAAGTCAGATGAAATTTATTTCATCTGACTTTAATTCATGTTTATTCTATTTTAAGTTCTGTTCATACGCCTGAACCATTTTTTTAACCATATTTCCACCTACAGAACCTGCTTCTCTTGAAGTAAGATCTCCATTGTATCCTTCTTTTAAATTCACTCCTACTTCCCTTGCTGATTCCATTTTAAATCTATTCAAGGCTTCTTTAGCCTGCGGAACTAAAACTCTATTTGTTCTGTTACTTGCCATGATTAATTTCCTCCTCTTTTTCTATATTCTTTTTTATATTCTTTGTTTTATATTACATTATAAGTTTGCTCCATATAAAAATTATTACACTATAAGTTTATATGAAAATAAGTTAATATTTATTACAAATAGAAATATTTTATATATAAAAATTATATTAATCCAATATTTTATATAAAATATTTCTTTTTTAAAGTATAATTTATATATATTAAATTTTAACAAGTAGGTGATTTTATTGTATAAAAAAGGAGATTTTCATTTACATACAACTGCTTCTGACGGAAAACTATCTCCTGCGGAAATAGTAACTAATTCAAAAAAAGCAGGTTTGGATATAATAGCTATAACGGATCATGATACTATATCTGGTATAGACAGCGCTTTATACCAAGGAGAAAAGGTAAATATAAAGGTTATTCCTGGCCTTGAGTTATCTACCTTATATAATAACAAAAGTGTCCATATATTAGGCTATTTCAAAGACCCCTCTTTTATATCATTGAAATTTAAAAATTTTTTAAAAGAAATGGATTCGTACAGAGTAGAAAGGGGTAAAAAAATAGTTCATAATCTAAATAAATTTTTTAATATAAATATTTCTTATGAGAATATAGTAAAAAATGCTCATGGAATTATTACAAGACCTCATATTGCTCGAGCTATTATAGATGAGGGATATAATTATAGTTTTCAAGATATATTTAAAAACTTTATAGGCGAATCCTGTGCCGCTTATGTTCCCAATAAAAAGCTTTCCACATTAGAAGGCATAAAAATGCTTCAATCATTAAATGCTTTAGTTGTATTAGCCCATCCTGTACTTATAAAAGATATTGATATAGAAGAACTAATCAGGTTTCCTTTCCACGGTATAGAAGCAATTTATGCTAACAATAGTACAGAAGATACAAATAAATTTATAGAATATGCTAAAAAATACAACAAAATAATAACTGCAGGCTCTGATTTCCATGGCAGCATTTCACAAAAAGATAAAAATTTAAAACATTCCCATGCCATAGGTGAAGTTTTTTTAGATGAGGATGGAATAAATATATTTTTAGATAAACTAAATAGTATGTAACTATACTAATTTTTACATGTACTAAAAATGCTGTATAACTAAAAATTTCAAATTATACAGCATTTTTTGTTATATTCTATTTAAAAAAGCAGTATACCCTTTTACAGCCTCATATATATCAGCTTTGCTGGCAACTTCCCAAGGTGCATGCATATTTTGTAGTGCTATACCGCAGTCTATAACCTGCATATTATATCGTGCCAATATATAGGCTATGGTTCCTCCTCCCCCTTGATCCACCTTTCCAAGTTCTGAAGTTTGCCAGTACACATCATCTTTTTCCATTATATTCCTTAGTTCAGCTATATATTCTGGATTTGCATCATTGCATCCAGATTTACCCTTAGAGCCGGTATATTTATTAAATACTATCCCCTTGCCAAAATAAGCTGAATTGTTTTTTTCCATAACAGAAGGGTAGTTAGGATCAAAAGCAGCACTAACATCTGAAGACAACATTTTTGAATTTGTTAAAACTCTCCTTAATTTTAAATCATTATAATCTCCACAAAGTGCTATAATTTCTGCCACTGTATTTTCAAAAAATCTTGAATGCATTCCAGTAGCCCCTACACTTCCTATTTCTTCTTTATCTACTAAAAGAGTAGCACAGGTTTTATCAGGATTATTTATATTCATCATTGCGACAAAAGAAGTATATGCACATATTCTATCATCCTGTCCATAAGCCATAATCATACTTCTATCCAGGCCAAAGTCCCTGGCAGGTCCTGCAGGAACTACCTCCAGTTCAGCAGATACAAAATCTTCTTCTTCTATTTTGTATTTATCATTTAATAGCCTCAAAATATTTTGTTTTACCCTATCTTTAGCCTCCTTATCCTGAATTGGAATACTTCCAACTAATATGTTTAAATCCTCTCCTTCTATTACTTTGTTTGCTTTTTTCTCCATTTGGATTGAAGATAAATGTACAAGTAAATCAGATATTCCAACTACAGGCTCATCCTCTTTTTCTCCCACCACTATTTCTACTTTACTGCCATCTTTCTTTACTACTACCCCATGAATGGCAAGAGGAATTGTAACCCACTGATATTTTTTTATACCCCCGTAATAATGAGTATCTAAAAGTGCCAGATCCATATCTTCATAAAGAGGATTTTGTTTTAAATCAATTCTTGGAGAATCTACATGAGCCCCCAGTATTCTCATACCCTCTTGTATATCTTTATTTCCAATTATAAAAAGTGCTAAAGTTTTATCCTTATTGTTGGCATAAACTTTATCACCTGGTTTTAAGACAGCCTTTTCATTTATAATACTTTCCAAATCCTTATACCCATTTTTTTCAGCTCTTAATATAAATTCCCTTATACATTCTCTTTCAGTTTTACACCTGGACATAAAATCCTTATATCCATCTGATAACTCAAAAAGGAGCTTAAAATCTTTTTTTGAATATTTATCCCAGGCATATTTATACTTTTTAGTTAAATCCTTTGACATTTCTATCTCTCCTTATCTATATTTAACTTACATAATACTATGAAAAAAAACAAATGGTAACATTCATTTTATTACCATTTATATTTTATCACAATAATTTTATTACAATACTGTTAAATTAATTTAAAGCCATTTTTTTCTCTTAAATACACATATTAGAGTTATGGCTACAACTACCATAATTAATATTACATAATGGCATCCATTATCCCGTTCTACAAATGGTATTCCTTTTAAGTTCATACCATACATGCTGCTTATTAAATTTAAAGGCAAAAATATAGTTGCTATTACCGTGAAAATTTTCATAAGTTCATTGGTCTTATTGGATATTTCTGATTCAAAAGCTTCTCTAACCAAAGCTAAATCTTGAACCAAACTTTCAAGAGAAGACATAAGTTTCTCTATTTTCTTATTTAAATTTATAAAATACTTCATGCTCTCTTTATCAATTACAAGATTATCATTTATAACTAAACTGTCTCCTATGTATATAAGAGGACTTAAATATTTTCTTATCTTATAGACCTGCCTTCTAAGAGTTATTAAATTGTCTATTTGCTCATGTCTTGGATTTTTCAAAATACTTATTTCAATTCTGTCTGCTTCAACTTCCAGTTCAGATATTATATCATGGTTTCTAACTACTATCCTGTCTAAAATATAATAGAGAAGTATACACACCTTTGGATTGTCTTTCAGTACAAAACAATTTTTAGAATCGTTTATATCCTTTATTAGAATATCTAATATATCAATTCTGTCCTTGTATACAGTTATAATATAATTTCTACTTAAAAATACATTTAATTCTTTAGCTATCACTATTTCCTCTACGTAGTTAAGTACATTACATATTAAAAAAATATATCCATCAAAAAAACTTATTTTTGGTACCTGTGAAAAACTTTTACACTCATTTATGGTTTCCCTATCTACAGATATAAAATTATCTAGTCTGTCAATTTCATCTATAGATAAGATTATCCAATAATGGTTATCCATAAATTCAATATCCCCATTAATTTCCTGGAAATTACTGTCTATATTTAATATTCTCACAAAAAACACCACCAATAAAAACTATAGCCTATTATTTAGTCCCCTAAAACTAAAATTCACATGATTTCAGTTTACATATTTGTTATCTATGATAAGTTCAGTTTATATTAGTGTGTTAATTTTAAACCTAAATAATTCATCATTCCCTTGATATATTTTTCGATAATTTATTCTTATACATCTTTTCATCTGAAGCTTTAATCACATCATTAACACTGAATTTGCTATCTTTTGTTATTTCTATTATTCCATAGCTAAAAGAACATTTAAAAGGCTTTTTATGATGCTTCAATCTACAACATATCCTCTCAATTATTTTTTCAGCATCCTCTTCACAGCAATCCGGAAAAATTATGAGGAACTCATCTCCACCCATGCGGCTCACCGTATCTGTCTTTCTTACCATTAATTCAATATTTGAAACAATAAAATTAATCACCCAGTCTCCTTCTACGTGACCATAGGTATCATTAATTTTTTTCAACCCATCTACATCTACAAAACATACAGATAAAGGTCTATCCCCTTTACATACTAGAGATAGTTCCCTTTCCAATGTCATAAGCCCTGTTCTGCGGTTTAAAACTCCTGTCATACAGTCAGTAAATGCATAATATTTAAGTTGTTCATGTTTAATTTTTAATTCTCTTTCTATTTCTATCCTTTGGGTTATGTCATTAAATATAATAACAGTCCCTCTATACTTTTCACTTACATCAAGCATTTTCTTAAATTTTACTAAAAAAGTTTTTTCACCAATTTTAGTTTCAATTGTTTTCTCCTGTAAAATTTCATCTTTATTTGAATCAACAAATTTACTAATTTCTTCATTTATCCATGATAATTCCCCGTCTATATTCACATTTCCATAATATTTTGTTCCTGGAACAACTACATTTAAGAAAACTTCTGCTGCTCTATAATTTATATTTTCAATATTAGTATTTCTACCTACAAGTATAATAGGATCATAAATACTTTCAAAAACAGTTAGGTATTTATTCTTTTCATTTGTCATTTCTCTATTTGATTTTTGAAGCTCTTCTAACTTTTGTTTTCCAGATAATCCTGCCCACTCTATAGTAAAACCCAATTCTATATGGTCAAAATATCTTTTAATATACTGGGAAAAGTGTTTCTTTTCTTTAGGTAAAAAATTACTTTCATCAATAATATCTATATATACTTGTTGATAATATTTCATAAGTCCTAGAAACATGCCTAATGTAACACCCCTTGAACGATGTTTTTGCGCTTCTAAAACCCCAAATTTAGCAACTTCACTTTTAGTGAAATCATCATCTGGCCCCATCTCAGGGATAGAGTTGTTTTTTTCAATGGCTTTTATAAGGGATTCCGAAAGTCCTGACATTGACATTCGCCATGCCTCTTTTAAAGTTGAAGTATATTTTACATAATTTCGTTCTTTTGCATATTTCAAAATTTTTTCTATGAGAATTTCCTCATTATCTAAAATTATTCTTTTTAATTTTTTCATATTCAATTAATTGCTAGCCCCTTTCAAATTAAAAAACTCCATCTGAAACTAAGAGTCACTTGATAATTTAGAGCTATTTATGCATATAAATATCTTTTTACAGCCAATTTCTTTTAATTGATCAAGTTGTCGATCCATTGACCAATCTGCAGTTGATACTCGTGCATATCCAATTTTCATTTAATCACCTCAACGTGATAGTACCATAAACATTTTTATTAAGCAATAAAGGCACTTTAATTTAGGTCATATTTATGATGCTGACTTTCTCATATAATAACGGCATTTAGTTCTATTAGAAAAAAGAACTAAAAACGACCGTTTGTAGTTCTTCATTTAAAAATAAAAATTGTACTTCATTAAACGCAGCCCATTTATAGACAGCACCTGTTTCCTGCTACGATTTTTTACGCACCGCCAAGAACAGCGCAGGGATCGCTGCTACCACTGCAAAGCCAATCGCCCACCAGAACGAGACGTCGTATGCATATGCAATCGCATGAAGATCAGACTGCACGTGGCCCGCCATCTGCTGCTCGGCGACAGTCGCAAGAATGGCCGACCCGAAAGCCCCTCCGATAGTTTGAAAGATCCTTGTGGCTATACTTGCATGTGGAACCTGATCTCTTTGAAGTCCAATGAGGGCGGATGCCATGATTGCAATAAACAAACCGCCAAGCCCTGACCCTCTGATCAAAAGGGCGACAGCCAAAAGAATCATATTTGTATCCGTACCCGCAAAAGCAAACGGCAATGTACCCATTACAATGGCAGCGAGGCTCATCAGTACAATATTGCGCGAGCCGTCACGATCCGCCGCTTTTCCAGCCCAACTTCTGGTGAGCAGCATGCCTATTCCCTGAGGAAGTAGCCACAAGCCGGCTGACAGGGCACTTGCACCGCGCACCTCCTGGTAATAGAGCGGCAGCATCAACAAAGCCCCATTCGTAATGATGCCGCTGAAAATCAGCAGGATATTGGAAGCGGAAAAATTGACGGATTTGAACAGCCTCAGATTCAGAGCTGGTTCCCGTTTCGTATTCAGAGCATAGACGACATAAGATGCCATCAAAACAATGCCGATGATGAGCGGGACATAGACTGCACTGCTATTTAATCCCCTGTGCGTGGCAATCTGGGCAATTCCATAGATCAGAAGTGCAAACGCTGGTGAGAGCAAAAGCAAGCCAATCACATCAAGGGATGCTTTCTTTTCCAAAAGCTTGTCGGCTGGTATTCCCCACAAGGCTAACGGAATCGCCACAATACAGATCGGAATATTAACCAAAAAGATAGCACGCCAGTTCAGACTGTTGACGATAATTCCTCCCAACACCGGGCCAAGGATCGGCCCAAGCATAGCGGGAATGCTGACTATCGACATAATTCGTCCGAGATTGCGTCCCCCGGAGATCTGTACCAGCTCTGTTTGCAGTACCGGCATCATTAATCCAGCACTGATACCCTGAATGACCCGGAAAATAATCATGCTTCCTATGTTCCATGACAGCATAGAGCATACAGAGCCAATGAAAAAAAGCGCCAATGAAAATATATAGGATCGTTTGCATCCAAATCGTTTGGTGGCCCAGCCTGAAATCGGAACGGTCAGCCCCATCGCCAGAACGTATCCTGTCGCGACCCACTGTACGGTGGAAATGGTTGTTTTCATATCAACCGCAATCGTATGGATTGCCACATTAACCATCGTTGAATCAAATAGCGGCGCAAGCGCACCGACAACTAGGACAATGGCGGCCCTGAGTACGACAGGATCGAGTTTTTCTTTTGCCGGTTTTACATTTTCTGTACTCATGAGAAAACTCCTTTCATAGTCACAATAAGAAACATTGAGTTTCTTTTCAGACTATGATATAATAAATATAGAACTTTGTCAATAGGAAACTTTAAGTTTTTTATATATATTTCTATGACAGAGGTACATTTATTGTTGAGGTTCGGAGGGAAACAAAACATGGATAAACAAAAGAAAGGTAAGCGCCGCCGCGGAGAAGTTCTGGAAGAAGCAATCCTGAATGCCGCATGGGAGGAACTCACTGAAACCGGCTACACGCATATGACGATGGAGAGCATCGCAACACGGGCGGGGACAAACAAATCCGTCCTTTATCGCCGCTGGGCCGATAAGTCTGAGCTTGTAATTGCTGCTCTGCGTAAATATTATTTTCCTAAAATTACAAATGAGATACCGAATACCGGAAACCTGCGCGGCGATGTGTATGCCTATCTGCATGCGCGTGTTGAACCGCTGAAAACAATCGGCACGGAGACGATTAGGGGACTTATGATGGAACCACTGGTGTGGCGCATGATCACCGCATCCATGCCGCAAATGATCGAGCGGAGATCAGAGAGCAAGCTGACGGCGGCTATGGCGGTGATTTTGAAAAACGCGGAACTTCGCGGAGAAATCCGACTTGAGAAGCTGACGCCCCGTATCATCTCATTGCCGGTGGATCTGTTGCAGTACGAGCTGATTACAAAGCTGAAACCCATATCCGACGAAGTCATAGCGGAGATTGTAGACGACATTTTTATGCCACTTATACATGCAACACAGCAATAGCAGAATCTTTCACAAATGCATGATCGGGAAGGCAAATCGAGACCATAAAAACACAACAACGGTTTTTGCAAGCTGTTTTTCGAATATTTTGGGTACAACTGTTGTGTTTTTTGTTGTCGTAAACTTAATTTTTACTTATATGGTTTTATTTTTAGCAATACGCTTAAATCAACAATTCTATAACCCTTTCTTCTTAATCCATCTATAATTTCTGGTAAAATCTCCACATCTATTTTATGTCCCACACTACTATGCATTAAAACAATATCACCTGGTCTAACATTATCAAGTATATTTTTCACAATAGTTTGTTTGTCTATATTCTGAACCCAATCCATGGAGTCAACAGACCAGATAACAATTTTATTGTTTGTTCCACTGACTGCAGCTAAAACTTTTTCATCTGTTGCTCCATATGGAGGTCTCACTAAAGCTGGCCTTTTGCCAATGATGTCCTTTATTTTATTTTCAGTAAGAATAATTTCTTCTCTTATTGTTTCAATATTTATTTTGGTGAAATACGGATGATTCCAACTATGGTTTAATATTAAATGGCCATCATCATAAGCTCTTTTTACTATATTAGGAAAATACTTTATTTGAGTTCCTACAAAGAAAAAATTAGCTTTTACATCATTACTTTTTAATATATCCAATACTCTAGGTGTTACTGATGAATCAGGGCCATCATCAAATGTTAAACTTACATTATTTTCTATTGTTGGTCCATTAATATACATTTCATTGGGATGTTTTTTTGCAAGCTGAACGATATATTTTCTCCATATAGTTAAATTATTCATTTGAGCTTTACTCATTTTATTCGTACTTCCAAGAATATCATAAGTAACAAATCTATATAAAGGTAAAGGCATAAATATTATAATTCCAGGCCTTACGTATAGAGGATTTAAATAAGGATTAGTACCAATTAAATTCATTGTATCTGTGGGTTTTATAATATATGGTATCATGAGAACTCCCCTAAATAATTTATATTTATATAATATGAATTTAATTGATTTTTGTTAGTGGAGCCATAACATATCAAGTATTATAACATTATTTTCATACTAATAATTGAGTATAATATTCTTACATTGTATAACATTAAGAGCAGAAATGCTTTTTTTGTTCTTTAGATTTTTATAAACTGTTTATTTGAGACATGGATTTTATCAACAAAATAGCCCCCAAATCATTCGGGGACTATTTTGTTGATTGTTATTCATTAGCTTCTAGTATTTATTGCTTTTCAGGATTGCGGTAATCTTTGTACACAGCTTATCTTATTTAACAACAATCAGTTCATATTCACGAGTACCGATTCCTATTTTTTCTGCATGGTCAAGACAAGTACGCCACTCTGATTCCGGTGTAGAGTTAGTGAAGTGGTCATGATGATCAACAAAGTTGGATTTTGCTATGTTATCGGACAGCTGGCTATTAGTTAGCGGGGTAGCCTCCATACAGGCATCCACACATGCCTGATCCAGTGCCAAAGGATCGAATGAAGCGAACATTCCTAGATTTGGAAGTATCGGAGCATCATTTTCACTGTGGCAGTCACAGTTAGGCGAAACATCCACCACAAGGGAAATGTGGAAGCAAGGACGACCATCTACTACTGCTTTGGCGTATTCTGCCATACGGCAGTTCAATTCTTCACTGGCCGACCAGTTTGCAAACTCGATTGCATCAAAATTACATGCGCCTAGGCAACGACCGCAGCCAACACAATTTTCTATGTTGATAGTCATTTTCTTTTTTACATCATCAAAAAATAGACCATTATTAGCACATTCTCGCTGGCACCTTTGGCATCCTCGACATTGCTCCTCTATGATATGAGGTTTACCATTAATATGCTGATCTTTTTTTCCAGCACGGGAACCACAGCCCATTCCAATGTTCTTAATGGCACCACCAAAACCAGCCATTTCATGACCTTTAAAGTGAGTTAAGCTGATAAACACATCAGCATCCATGATTGCATGTCCAATTTGAGCCTCTTTTATATATTCACCACCTATTACAGGTACCGCGATGTCATCAGTCCCTTTTAATCCATCTCCGATAATAACAGGGCATCCCACTGTAAGAGGGGTGAATCCATTTTCCCATGCACATTCTAAATGCTCAAGGGCATTCTTACGGCTGCCAGGGTATAAGGTGTTGCAGTCTGTTAGAAAGGGTTTACCCCCTAGTTCTTTCACCATGTCGGCTACAGCTTTAGCATAATTTGGGCGAAGATAACCTAAGTTGCCAAGCTCTCCAAAGTGCATCTTGATGGCAACGAACTTATTATCCATATCGATTTGTCCGATACCTGCATC
Source organism: Clostridium kluyveri DSM 555 (assembly GCF_000016505.1). Lineage (NCBI taxonomy): Bacteria > Bacillati > Bacillota > Clostridia > Eubacteriales > Clostridiaceae > Clostridium > Clostridium kluyveri. Next base: position 1,607,365 of record NC_009706.1, on the reverse strand, counting down.
TTTAATCAGCCTTTTTAGCTTGGTAGGTAAACCCTCTCCAAGTTTCGTACGAAAATCTGTAAAATAAACTTTTGATTTTTCCATATTTAATCACTCCTGTTTTAAAAAATATGATTTAATGAATTCAATTTTAATATCCAAATCTTACTATTTGAAGTTAGCTCCAAGTTAAGAAAGTTTTCAAAGGTTTGACTTAGCGTTCTTAAATAACACCAATTTCACTCAACCATGCTGACACATCTTTTCCTGCCTTATTAACACTACTTCCTCTGACTGCTAAGCCTTCTAGGACATTTGAATTTGGACAAAGTTTTTTGATATCTGTTGTGCTTCTGCCCATGCCGCCTCCACCATGTGTGCAGAATGGTATGATTGTTTTTCCAGAAAAATCATATGACTCAAAGAATGTAAATACCGCCATTGGTATTGTACTACACCAATTAGGATAACCAATGTAAATTATGTCATAAGAATCCATACCAGTGACGTTTATTGATAGTTCCGGTATGTAGTTGGCATTTTGTTCCTGTCTGGCCTTATCCACAACTCCATTATAATTAGTTGGATAAGATTCAACTGTTTTTATTTGGAAAAGCTCACCACCAACATTTTCTTTTGTGATATTTGCAATAACCTCTGTGTTTCCCGAATATGAAAAAAATGCAATAAGACTTTTTGACATCTTTAAATCCTCCTTTTTTTTATAGGGTTTATATAAAATATAACTATTTATACTTTACCACTTGGAGTTAACTCTAAGTCAAGCGCATTATTTAAATTTTTAGTAAAATGAAAAAGTAAATTCTTGTTTGCACTACTTAATTCGTGTGAGGTAAAAGAATACCGTTACTTTCCACGAAGAAAGGATCCTAAAAAAGTGCTACAGTGTGCTCATTTTAAAAGTTGTCATATGCGCTTCCTCTGCCAGAATAAAGATTTCGTCAGATCATGTAAACTCTGCTATGATACAAAGCTTGGCATTAGACAGTGTTCCCTTATTTGTCCTGACTATCAAGAAACCATCTTTCCTAAGCTTCAAAAGGCACCCTACGTTTGCAATGGCTGCTTGAAATTTCGCCGTTGTGATTTGCAACATGCACTTTATTCGCCCCAGCAGGCTGATGAATCTTCTCATGACCTTCTGGTCTCTTGTAGAGATGGTATTAATCAATCACCCGCTGATATTGCCTTGCTTGATGAGCTTATTTCTCCCTTACTGAAGCAGGGCAATCATTCGCTCATATTTATGCTCATCATGGTCATGAAATCCCTTGCAGCCGGAGGACTCTTTACAATTATATTGACAGGGGAGTTTTTACTGCCAAAAATATTGATTTAAGAAGACGTGTTCGTTACAAATGCAAGGAGCGCAAGAAAGGTACCCGAATAAGCCTTTCGGCTAGAAAGTTCCGTATCGGCCGAACCTATGATGACTTCTGTATATTTTTAAAAGGGAATCCTGGAATTTCTATTGTGGAATTAGATACTGTAGAAGGCGGACGAGGAAACAGTAAGCAGACCTTTCTTACTATCTTTTTCGCAACTGCTCTCTTATGATAATTTTTGTGCTGAAAAAAAAACAAAGGAATGTGTCATTGAAGTTTTTGACACTCTATCGAAAAAACTTGGGATTAAAGTATTTCAGGAACTTTTTCCAGTGATCCTTACGGGTAATGGAACAGAGTTCCAACTTCCAGAACGTATAGAATATGATGTCAACGGAGAAATGCGTACAAAATTATTTTTCTGTAATCCGAACAGTTCGTGGCAGAAAGGCCTGTTAGAGAAAAACCATGTTTGCACAACATAGATATGTGGAATCTAGTTTTGCACACTATTTCAGATGCCTGTTTGCCATGCTTGAACTCATAGAAACAGACATCTTTTACTTATTATACTGCCAGTTCCAGCTCTGGTAATTAGAAAAAATTTGACGTAAGTTCTGCACTATCAATGACAAAACTGCAAAATTAGAAGAACAGTATGGCTGCTTAATTGAGAAAGAGGTTCAGGTAAGGAAAAACATTCCTCATGAACTTCACCTGAACCTAAAAATTACCCAATACTTTTACTTTCCATTGCTTCCTCACGAAGGTTAAAAATTATTATTGTAAAAGTAAATACCTAAATATGTGCAGTGAAATGGTTCCAATTAATATGATAGTTAAAAATATGTGCGTATATAACCAAAACATTTTATGCCTCACATATATTTTTTTAAAATACTTCATAAGTATTCCAATTAATGTTACCATAACCATCAACAGAAGACTAATGTATCCAGTGGAAAATCTAATGTGGTATAAGTTGTTTCCAGCATGGATAAAGGCTAGAATTGTTGCTATTATAGAAAAAATACAATGGAAATTTAATAAATTTTTAGCAGGTAAATTTATCTTGGGACAAATACTTTTGAACCTTTTAAATAAACTATAGCTGCAGCCTAGGATAAAAAATATACATATCCACCAGCCCAATAATTGATTATTCACCAGACTCCAATGCATTTTCAATGGCTTTTAAAATTACTTTACTGCTATTTGTTGCCCCTGAAATAGTATCTACCCGCAGATTTTGAGCCTTTACCACCTTTTCTGGAATAACTTCTGCTGGCTTTCCTCTGTCATTTTTATGACTTATCAGGGTTATATCTACAATCTTGTTATTCTTAACTGTAACTGCAACTTTCGCACCCAAATACCCCACATCACAGGAACCTGTATATTTACCATCAGAAATCTTTGATAAATCCACATTACTAATTTTTAATTCTCTAATTGCTTTCTTATACTTCTGCACAGAAATCAAATATTTTCCCCCAATAATGCCCACAACCAGAATCACAATACAAACTGCACTAAATACTATCTTTTTTACGTTTGACATGCCTAATCCCCCTTCGCATAATTTTTTACTGTTTGTTTTGATAGTTATATTTTTTAAATAATCAACTTCTTCAAGTCATTGGCTAAGCCATTACAACTTGATTTTCTTTCCATATCAGAAAGTGTATAATACCTATCCATCTTTAATAATCCTTTTTGTTCTGCAGCGGCTGAATTTAACTCTAAATCAACTGCCTTTTCTTGAAAAGATATTTTGTAGGTTTCATTTTCAAAGGGATAGGTAGGAAGTGCCACCTTTTTCTCCTTACCCGTGGAGAATTTATTAGGGTTATACCTAGCTCCCAATACATAAAGCTTAGCAAATACTGTGATAATAGATTCTACAGCATTTTCATTTATATTCATCTCAACCCAGTTAAACAGCCTATCATCATAAAATTCTTTATTCTTAATTTTATCAACTTTACCAGGATAAATAACTACCTGATCTTTATTCACAAATCCATCTAAACTTTTAATATTTTCTATAACCTTTATTGGAATATCCAAAAATTCTTCAATAGCTCCTGAAGGTGTTAATATAGGATAATTTAAATACACGGCATTTTCATTACTCTTAGAATAATTACCATCTTCTATAACGCTGATATGAATAAGCTGCCCCAAAGCTTGCTCTAAATTTATTAAACCTGTTAAAACCGCTGCAGTTAAAATACCCGTACCCTGTGCAATTATTCCGCAAATATTTAAATCAAAATCATTTAAAAGAACACCAAGTGCATATTGAACTGCAAAAGAATCAATAGGTTCAATTTCTTCACTATATCCATTTTTCAGCTCCTTATATATATCCATGCATTCTCTGTATGCGGTATCAAAGGCAGCAAAACGGGAACATAAATCATGTTTACAATCTTCAAAAATCTTTATGTTATCATCCAGCATAAGGTAAGCTTGGTTTTCACGATTTGGGTGAGAACGTCCCTTATAAACTCCTTCAATGCTACTGCCGTTTTCAAGTGAAGTAAGCACTTCCAATAAATGCGCCCTTGATTTCACCACCGCTGCAGTCTTAGTGATTAATTCCTTTTGAGCACTATTTACAGTAAAGCAAATTGAAGCTGCACTTAAATTTTCATGCTGTTTTATGTGATTCTTTAAATTAGCAGCTATGCGTTTCACCACATTTTCATTCCTACCAGTTAACTGTAACAGGTATGGAGGTCTTTCTTCTTCATATTCCCTCATGTCCGGAGCTTTTTCCAGAACCACATGAACATTGGTTCCACCAAAGCCAAAGGCATTCACTCCTGCCCTTAAAGGAGTTATATTATTACTTTTCCATTCCATTGGTTCTCCACTAACAACATAAAATGGAGAATTAGCAAAATCTATATTAGGGTTACTTCTTGACTTATCATAGTTTACAGTATGTGGTATTTTTTTATTTTTAAGTGCAAGAACTACTTTTATTAAACTTGTAACTCCAGATGCGGATAACATATGTCCTATGGAAGATTTAACTGACCCAATAGCACAAAAAGCTTTTTCTGATGTAAAGGAACGAAAAGCGTGATTCATACCTTGGATTTCAATAGGATCACCTAAGGGTGTACCTGTACCATGAGTTTCAATGTAAGATATGGTTTCTGGATTGATATTTGCTTCTAAATACGCTTTTCTTATAGCATCTGCCTGTCCCTGAGGTCTAGGAGCTGTTAAACCCTGAGAATGTCCATCATTATTCATGGCAGAACCCTTAATTACAGCCAGTATATTGTCTCTGTCTCTCATGGCATTTTCTAGTGGTTTTAACAGTACTGCACTTGCTCCTTCTGAAATTACCATACCATCTGCCCTGCTGTCAAATGGGTAACAAACTCCTGTTTTAGATAAGGCCGTTACTCTGCTTAAACCTACAAATGGAGTAGGCGAAAGATTCAAATTCACCCCTCCAACTATGGCCATTTCACTTTGCCCTGTTCTAATACTCTCACATGCTAGATGTAGTGCTGCCAGGGAAGATGAACATGCTGAATTAATTGTTAAACTTGGCCCAGTAAAATTCAGACAGTGACTTACCCGAGCTGCTACCTCATTTAAACTATTTCCTGCAACAAAATCAGGCACCATCTCTGCTGGTTTCAACACATTAAAAATACTGTTCATTATTTTATCCTGTTCTACATGCCCTATGTTATTAAATGTGTGATTACTTGATAAATAATTCTTTAGTTTCATGTAAATTCCATAATTTGCAAAGTGTTCTGCATAGGTATTTTGTTCACAGCCTACAAAAACTCCAATATTATTTGAGCCATATCTTCCTCCATAGCCAGCTTGCTGTAATGCTTCCCAAGCAATCTCCAGAAAAATTCTCTGCTGCGGATCAGTAACAGCAGCTTCACTTGGGGACAAACCAAAGAACATAGGATCAAACTCGTAGGGCTTATCTATAAATCCACCGCACTTAGAATAAGAAGTATACAAAGAATTTACATCTGTACTAAAATAATCCTTTAATGACCATCTTTCTGATGGCACTTCTCTTATCATACATTTGCCGCTTTCAAGAATACTCCAGTATTCATCTAAAGTATTTGCACCTGGTATTCTAACACTGGCGCCTATTATTGCAATATCCTTTATTTTTTCCATTGAAGAAGTATTTCTTTCTGAAATATCTATTTCTTGTGCTGTTACTCCATCAGAATCTCCAAAATAAACTTTCTCAATATATTGTGCCAATGAATCAGGAGTTTGATATTCAAATATTAATGTAGGATACAATTCTATTCCAAGATTATGTCCTAACTTTTCCATAACCTTAACTGCTCCCAGTGAATCCAAGCCTAACTCCAGAAAATTCTGTCCTATATCCAGTTCTTCCTGATGAACTTGCAATTGGTCAGCAATAATTTTACAGACAGTCTCTCTGATATTCTGGGATTTTTTAAAATCTAGTGTATTAACTTTAATTGAAAGAGGTTTCTTTTCCTGTGTTATTTCAAGCTTATCTAGAATGTGTATTACTCTTTGGCTCCCATCTGACAATACCCTCATCAGTGCTTCCACAGCTTTCTCGGCAGGAAGAGGATTTAAGCCTTGAACTTTTACTGCCATTGAAGCCATATTACCAAGATTAGCACCCATTCCAGTTTTAGCCCATAGAGAATAATTTAATGCAATGGTTTTTCCCGGTGCATTTTCAGATGCCCTATGAAAACTGTATGTTGACAAAAAGGAATTTGCTGCAGCGTAATCGCCAAGTCCTGCTGACCAAATCTTTTTGGAGGAAGATACTGACGAGAGCATAACAAAAAACTTTAAAGGCTCCTTTCTTGTAACATAATCAGTTATTACCGCTCCCTGCACCTTAGGTTCTATGACACTATTCACTGTATCAATACTTTTATCTAAAAGCTTAAAGCTTGAAAAATCCCAGGTACCAGCTGCGTGAATTACACCTTGAATAGAGCCATATATATTATTTACTTTTTCCATAAGAACTTCCATTTCGTTAATTTTTGTTACATCTACAGCTTCATAAGTAACATTTGCCCCAAGTTTTTCAAGGCTTAAAATTAACTCAATCTTTTTAGCACATTTAGCATTATTAGATATTTGTGTATTCCACTCTTCTATTAATGGTAATTTCTCACGGCCTGTTAAAACCAGATTAACTTTAGCTTTTTTAGCAAATGCTTTGGCAATTTCACCTCCTACAGCACTTGCACCTCCCGTAATCAAATAGGTTTCGCCATCATTAAACTGGATTTTTGAGTATTTATTCAATTCACCTGTGTTGATTAAATCTCTTACATACCTTATTCCACCTCTGATAACTAATATACCCTCATCATTTATTTCCTTCCCTATTTCATTAAATAGTATTTCAGCAAGTTCTTTATTAGATTTATACTCTTTTTTATCTATATCTATACAACATGAATTTATAAAAGTATTTTCCTGATCTAAAGCTAATGCCAGAGTTACAGTAATAGATTGATGTGGATTAAAAATTTTATAATTTTCAGTTACAGATATTCCGCTGTTTGTAGCCAGCAATAATCTTATGTTTTCTGCATTAAGCTCTTTTAAAGCCTTTCCAATACACAATATACTGTAAATATCTTCCTGAATCACCCTGCCATCAAATACAAATTCTGATTTCCATGCTTCCCTTTTTAAATTCCATAAATGTATCACTGCAGCTATAGGTTCTGGAATGTTTTTAAATAGCTCAATATAATCCTTCTCCACCAATGGATTAATTATAAAATTTTTATTGGAATCCCAGCTGTATTCACTTCCTAAGCTAACAACATAAATTTTATTTTCTTTTTCATCAAACATTGATTTAAATTCTTCTCCAATGCCATTTCCATCATCAAATATTACTACACTCCCTGCTGGCAATGAACTAAGAGAGTTGTCTAATTCAGCTTTCCAGTTCCAGCTATAAAACCAGCTGTTTGGTACCTTTATATTTTCCATTCCAAAATCTGGCCTATATGTACTCCTGTGGAATGGATATGACGGCAATTGAACCCTATTATAGCAAATACCCTGCTCAAATTTTTCCCAATTTATATTAATCCCTAAGCAAAACAGTGAAGACAGTGTGCCTAAACAGGTATCCCAGGAATCCTTCTTGCGGTCTGAAGCTGTCAAAATTATTTTAGTATTGCTAGTTTTTATACCTCTTGCCATTCCTGATAATATCTTATCAGGTCCGCACTCAATAAAGGTATCTACAGAGTTGTTTGATAAATATTTTAAACTTTGCTCGAACTTTACAGGTTGAAGAATATGCTGGATCCAGTATTCAGCATCAAAAGGTTTATTCATTATTTCTCCTGTGACATTTGATACTACAGGTATTTTAGGAGAATTAAAGGTTACCCCCTCTAATACTGCCTTAAAATCACTCAGCATTGGCTTCATAAGCGGCGTATGAAAAGCCTGGGAAACATTTAATTTTTTAAATCCTATTCCCTCTTTTAACAGTACTTCACCAAATTTTTCTATTGCATTTACTTCCCCTGATATAACCTGATGGGTTCCATTGTATGCTGCAATCCAAACATTACCTTCAAAAGCTTCAAGTAACCCTTGGAGTTTGTCTCCAGAAGTAAACACTGCACACATACCGCCTGATGATTGCAGTTCTTCTATTAATTTGCCTCTGGCTGCTACTATCTTCGCAGCATCCTGCAGACTTACTATGCCCGAGAGACAAGCTGCTGACCACTCACCAATACTATGGCCAAGTACATAGTCAGGTTTAACCCCTAAATCTATAAAGAACTTTCCAAAAGCATAGTCAATGGTAAATACCACCGGCTGTGTAATATTTGTCCTTGCAAGAAGTATTTCATCTGCTTTGTCACTATAAATCAAATCAGTTATCTTTTCATTAAGGTAAGGATAAAACACCTCCGAGCATTCATCAATATATGTCCTGAAAATAGGCAGATTTTCATATAGTTGTTTTCCCATGCCAACATATTGTGAGCCCTGACCTGTGAACATTAATGCTATTTTAGGAAATGCCTTACCATCAATATTATCTAATTTCACTTCTTGAAGCTTACTCATTAAATCCTCACAAGAGTCTGCAACCACACTACAGCGATATTTAAGCAGTGTCCTGGTGACATTTTCTGTATAACATATATCTCCCAAGGAACTTTCATTATTAGTTTTAAGATGTTCTACTAAATTTTTTATTTTTTGATTTAATGATTCTTTTGTATTTGCAGAAAGACACAGAACATGCTTAGAATGTTCATATATTTTTTCGGACTTTGTTTTAGTTAACTCAGGAGTCTCTTCAATAACCATATGGCAATTAGTACCTCCAAATCCAAAGGAATTAATAGAAGCCCGTCTGGCTATATTTGGAGAAACACTCCACTCCTTTGCCTTAAAAATAGTATAAAAAGGAGTTCTATCAAATTTAATAGAAGGATTAAGCTCATTTAAATTCACATTAGGAGGCATAATTTTATTATTTAAGGCTAATACCACTTTAATAAAGCTGGCTATACCCGCACCGCTGAGAAGATGCCCAATATTTGATTTAACTGACCCTATAGCTATGGAATTAGCTTCAGGACTCCACCTTTTAAAAGCTCTGTCTAGAGCTCTAACTTCACTTAAATCCCCAATCTTTGTACCAGTGCCATGTGCTTCCACATATTGTATATCCTTAGGATTGAAACCATTATTTACATACAAGGATTCAATTACTTCACGCTGGCCATCAGGGTTAGGTGCCATAACTCCTATAGAATGTCCATCATTATTTATCGCACTTGCTTTGATAACTGCAAGAACATTATCTTCATCTTTCAAAGCTTTTTTCAAAGGCTTCAGCAAAACTAGACCTGCACCTTCTCCTGGAACAAAACCATCAGCTTGAGAATCAAAAACTCTTGACAGTCCGCTTGTTGACAGGGCACCTGCACTACTAAAATATATATATGGAGTAGGAGTGAGTAAAAGATTAATTCCTCCTGCCAGGGCAAATTCACATTCACCTCTAAGAAGAGACTGGCAGGCCAGATGAATAGTCACTATTGAGGATGAGCAGGCTGTATCTACCACCATACTAGGCCCTTTTAAATTAAATTCCTGAGAAGTTCTAGCTGCAACCATATTCAAAATATTATCCACAAGTAAATTAGGATGGAAATGGGTTATACCAAGCTTATTTTTCCATTCCTCAAGAATAGACTCTTGTTCTTCTTTTGTAAGTGAGTTAAAACTATCAAAGCTTTTGAGATTTGACATATTTAAAGTATTTAAATGATATTCATAATAGGAATTTGTACCAGCTCCAATAAATAATCCCAAATTTTTCCCACCTATTTTTTTCTTACAATACCCTGCCCTCTCTAATATTTCAAATACTAATTCAAGCATAATTCGCTGCTGAGGGTCCATAACAGCGGCCTCCTCATCAGATATATTAAAGAATTCAGCATCAAAATCAAAAGGTTTATCTATAAAAGCACCTGTACGGCAATTTGTTTTTATTGCATCAACATTCGGACTATAGTATTTATCTATATCCCATCTATCTGCAGGTATTTCATCAATACTGCACTTTCCATTTACAATATTGTTCCAGAACTCTTCAGGAGTTGATGCATCAGGGAAACGGCAGGCCATTTCTATTACTGCTATGTCATCATCCTTATCTATTAGGGATGGAGCTATCTTTGTCACATTAATTTCTGAGGTATTTTCTTCATGTAATCTTCTAATATATTCATCCATATCACTTATAGTTTCACAATTGATAAGTATATCATGGCTTAAAGTTAATTCTAATTCATCTTCTAACATACCTAAAACTTGCACTGCTTTTACCGAAGTTCCTCCTAATGATAAAAATGACTGATTATATCCTATACTTTCTGCAGGTCTGTCCAGTACCTTTGACCAAATTTCACGTATTTTATCTATATTTTGTCCTGATATTAAAGACCTGGATGTTCCACTTTTCTCTATTTTTTCTATCTCATTAAGTAATAACTCATCTGAGGTAAATGTTTCACCCTCATACTCATTATTTAAAAATGACTGTACCAACATAAAACGCTGTATTTTACCACTGGTGGTTTTAGGAATAGATTTAATCAAAACAACATATTCAATGACAATACCAAAAATTTCATTTATTTTACTAAGTATATTTGCATAAAAGCTTTTTAAATTATCCTTATTGATACGAAGTGCAGAAAATAAGGCAACCTTTTCTCTTCCTTCTTTCTCATCATGCCATGCACATACTACAACTTTTCCTGGTTTTACTCCTTCAAATTCTTCTAATTTAAACTCAATATCATGTGCAAAGAAATTTTGTCCATTAACAAAAATTATGTCCTTCATACGCCCTGTTACACACAGCTTTCCATCAATCATAAAACCAATATCACCTGTTTTTAGCCACCCATCCTGAAAAGACTTAAGGGTTGCTTCTGGATTATTAATGTAACCTGAGGTAACATTGTCACCTTTTATTTGAATTTCCCCTAATTGTTTTTCTAAAACTACTTTTCCCTGCTCATCTACAATACGAACTTCCGTTCCAGGAACAGGATATCCTTCACTGGCCATCTGAAATGAATCAAAATTACCTTCATCAATTTCTTCAGCTATTAAATTATTTACAAGGCTATTTCTGCTAATACAATGGCTTTCTGGTTTAGTACCTGCAATTGGAAAAGTAACCGCTAAACAAGCCTCAGCCATTCCATACACCATATACATACTTGTTTCAGATAAATTACATACAGCTAATTTTTCCATAAATTCTTTAGCTAGGGGTACAAAAATGGGTTCTGCTCCATTAAAAATTAACCTTAGGGAACTTAAATCCCAAGCTTCAAGATGTTTGTCTGTAATTTTTCTAAGCAGTAATCTATAGCCAAAGTTAGGGCTGGAAGTTACAGTAATTTTATACTTGGAAATTAAATCAAACCAAAGAGCAGGTCTTCTTACAAATTTTACAGGATGCATGTTTATCTGAAATATACCTAAAGCAATTAATGTCAAATGATTGCCAATTAAACCCATATCATGATAATAAGGCATCCATGAAAAAAATCTATCCTCTGAAGTTAAACCCGCACCTTCAATAATTCCTTCTATATTAGTTAATAAATTTTTATGTGTTAAAATCACTCCCTTAGGTTTACTGGTAGTTCCTGAACTAAATTGTATAAAAGCAGGCTTTTCTGATGGTGACAAATTTATTGAACCTTTTACTGTACTTTGCCTTAAAATTGATACATCCAGCATCAACATATCTTTACAATCCTCATATAACTCATTATTTTTCATACTTCCAATCATGGAAGCATCACTTATTATTACAGGTTTTTCAAGGGTATTCCACACATTTATGAGCTTTTCTAAAGAAGCATTTTTTCTCTTGAAAGATGAAGGATAGGAAATTGGTGCAGGTATAATTCCACCAAGTATACAAGCCCAAAAGCTGATGGCAAAGTCAATATTATTTTCAAAGGAAAGAATTGCAAAATCATCTTGTTTTAAACCATTTTGTTGAAGCATTCCTAAACAGTAAACAGCCTTTTCAAGTATTTGTTTATAGGTTAAAAAAACTTCTGCATTATTATCTTGTATAAACAATATCCCTTTATCCTTCTGATTTTCTGAAGCTTCTATTAATAAGTTACCAATATTTATTTTACTGCAATACTTGCCTGTTATAGGCTTGCCGCAGACAATTGACATTTTTGTGTTATCTTTAGCTTTATTCATTTTTTCATTATTCATGTAATCATCCCCTTAATCATAGTTTCTCAAATTATAATCATATCTAAGCATCTTTGACTTGTTATTTATTTTCGAATACCTTAAAGAGTTGGCTTTACTTCATACTTACCTCTTTTAACATAGACTGTAAAAAGAAATACAACAAAAATTAATAGACATACACTAAAAATATAGTCATTTCCAAACAGACTCATAGCTGTAGATGAGATCACAGGACCTATAGTAGAGCCAATTCCATAGGCGAAAGTAAATAATGAGGTTCCAGAAGGTATGTCTTCTTTGTCCAGGTTTTCAACTGTAACTGCCAGAGATAATGGATATATAGGTCCAATAGCAGCACCAGATAAAAATGAGAAAATTAATCTTAGAGCAAAATTATTGAAAATTATAATTCCTAAAACCGTAAATACAGAAATAAGAATAATAACTATCAAAGTTTTCTTTCTCCCCAACTTATCTGAAATGTAAGTCATAGGTATAGTACCTACAATACTTCCCACTACAAATATTCCCAGAGCATATCCAAGATATGAAAGGACATATTCTTCGTGGAGAAGAAAGATAGGATAGAGAGTAATTAGAGTGGTTTCTGTGAAGCCATATAAAAACGCCCCCTGAAGTCCAATAAATACCTTTCCTAATACATTTCCCTCTGGCTTTTCTGGAAATATTAGTTTTTCCTTAAAATTGAATCTTATAATTATTGGACACAATATGAGCGCAACTATAGGAACCATAAAAGGAAACCAGGTTCTATATACATATAGCTGCGTACCTGTAACAGAGCTAAATATAAAACCTATGGCAAAACAAAATGAATATAAGCCACTGACTATACCTCTTGTATTATCCTCTGTTAAATTATGGAGCATTGTTTGTACTCCAACCATATCAGCACTTATGCCAAATCCCATAATTACCATTAAAAAAAGCCAGAGAAATAAGTTTGTAGCCAAAGGAAAAATACCACAGGCCCCTGCAGCAATTAATGCCCCTAATAACATAACTCCTTTTATGTCCTTATTTCTCATTCTTTTATCCATTAGAATAGAACCTATTGACATAAAAAGAAAAAAAGATGATGAAATTATCCCAATATATAAGTTTCCCACATTATTTTTTTCTAGGTGAGTGGATGCAAGGGGATTTATGATCCCCATTGCAGTTCCCAGGAATAAACCTACAATATAAAGTACCCATTTTTTTTTTGAAACAGCAAATATGCATTTTCTCTTAAATTCATAATAATTTGCCATGCCTCCTTATCTTTTACTCAATGCAGCTCTGAGAGCTGGTATATGATGGGATCCGAACCAGTACATATCCTGCTTTCCGAAAATTTTAATAGCTTCTCCAGTAATATAATCTGATTTATTTGAAGATAAGAATAAAACTAAATCAGCAACTTTTTTAGGTGACATAGCATTTTTCTTAAATGCACCTGGAGCCATATTTGTATCTACCATAGCCGGACAAATTGCATTTACCTGAATGTTACTAGCTTTAAATTCCTCTGCTAAAGATTTAGTTAATCCAATAATTCCATGCTTAGATGCTGAATAGGCACTCATCAAAGGATATCCTATAAAAGATGAATCAGAACCTAAATTAATGATTTTTCCTGATTTTTGTTTTACAAAATGAGGTATAGTCAAATAACACAGGTTATATGTTCCAAACAAATTGACTTCTACAATTCTCTTCCATTCCTCTTCTTTAATATCCGTGAAAGGAGCCATTTTTGTTATTCCTGCGTTATTTACAAGAACATCTATTTTACCAAACTCAGAAACAATTTTTTTCACAGCATCACAGATATCATTATAACTGCTAATATCCGTCGTTATAGTCATAACTTTACTGCCAATTCCTTTAATCTCTGCTGCCGTTTCTTCCAATTCACCTGCTGTCCTTGATATAATAGCTATCTCAGCACCTTCTTTAGCCATTTCAATGGCAATAGTCTTTCCTATACCTCTTCCTCCACCGGTTACAATTACACTTTTGTTTGATAAAAAGCCCTCCTTTTTACTTCCCCTTATTAATGAAAGAGGCTTTAAAGTACTGTTATATTTCGGATTCTTCTTATTATTGATGTAGGAGATCATCTCCATAAAAGCTCTCATATATTTACTTCCAAGATGCTTTATGGTAGATTCACTGTACATATTCTTAGAATATTCTATTTCCAAATTCAACTCACCATTTACTATAGAATAGAAGAATTCAATTGATGAAATTCTCTTTTGATCAGGCTGGGAATATCTTCTGTCAATATCATCCTTTGAAAAAAATTCAAATGTATCGTATTGAGGTATATCCCTGTTTCCCAGATAATTTGACCGTATAGATGCTAAATTCAAATCAGGATATAGATATGAAGGCAAATTGTCTGAAATTAAATCATAACTTACACCGTTCATTGGAACTCCATTCATAGCATTTGTGATCTTATTGACTATTTCATTCCAATCCTCATTGTGTCCTATAGTAACTCCCAGTGGATAATTTATTGCAAAATTTCCTGCAGTCTGGAAAAATATATTATTACCCAGATCCCTTCCATTCATTCTATGGCTTACTACTATCCATGATTTGTTATAAAGCCTTTGCAGCATTTTATAAAGCGGTGCCAGTAAAATGGGATATACACTTGTTTGGAAGCATTTCTTTGCAGTAGTCAATAACTGCTGTGTTTTAGCCTTATCTAAAATAAACATTTCTGAACTGGCAGATTGCTCAGTATTACTACCCAGGTTAAAATCCTCAGGAATCTTAAAGGAATAAAATTCTGAAGGAAATTGTTTTTTCCAATAATCTACAAATTCCAGGCCTTTATTCTTCTTTTCTTCATTAACTCGCAAAATAAAATCCCTATATGATTTGGATTTTTCAAGTTTAATATCTTCAGTTAGAATAAGTTGTCTATATATTTTCCATATATCCTTAAACAACAGTTGATTTGTTATAACGTCAGAAATAAGGTGATGTCCAATTACAGAAATATCATAAAGAGAACTATTTACCCTTACAACAACCACTTTCCAGAGAGGCCATTTGTCTACTTTTAAATCTAAAATAATTTTATCAATTAAATTTTTTACCTCTTTATCTCTCTCTTTACGCTCCATATGAGAACCATCATAAAAATCTGCTTCCACATTTTGTCCTAAAGGCAAAAATTTCTGCTGCCATTTTTCTCCTTTATTAACTAATACACTTCTTAAAACATCATGGTTATCAGTTAATATTGAAAGGGCTTTGTTAAACAAATTATAATCTAAAGGCTGTTTATATAAAAACCTTGTATATCCAGTCCACTGATATGGATAATCAAAATAATTCATTAGCCAATTCTGTGCGGGTGACAGTGGTATCTCACTGATTAGTGCATCTTCAACTACATTGCCCTTTAGTTTCCTTTGAGATAATTCATTCAAAACTTTTCTATCAAGCTTCCCATTAGGAGTCTTTGGTAAAACAGTCACCCATTCAAAGCGGTGGGGAACCATGTAATAAGGGAGCTTCTTTGTTATACACCTTTTTAATTCACTATCATCCACTTTATTACCTGAAACCCATGCAAATAATTGCTTCTGCCCCTGGATATAGTCCACTGCAATTACAGCAGTTTCATTTACACAAGGATGAGTTCCAAGCACTGCTTCAATTTCTCCCAGCTCAACTCTAAATCCTCTTATCTTCACCTGATTGTCTTTACGTCCATGATACTCATAACTCCCATCTTGCCTTCTGGAGGTTAGATCTCCTGTTCGATACAAATAATCACCTGGAACATCTTTGAAAGGATTAGGCTTAAATGCTTCCTCTGTTTTCTGCTTATTATTCATATAGCCACTGGAAAGCTGAATACCCCCAATCCAAAGTTCCCCCATTTCCCCATCTGGAAGTTCTTTCATATCTTCATCTAAATTTTTGATGAACACATTGTCAATAGGTTTACCTATTGGAATACTGTTTTCTCCATTAATTCCAGGCCTTTTGTCAATTATGTGACAAGTAACATCAATGGATGCCTCAGTAGGTCCGTAAAGATTTGCAAGCCCTATTGATAAACCATGCTTATCTATCCATTTTTGTATTGTGGCCATTGGCAGCGCTTCGCCACTAAAAATTAACCATCTTAAATCCTTAAAGCTATAATCATCATCCTCTAAAGCATTTACAAATTCACCAAATAAGGATGGTACAAAATGCATTATATTTATCTTTGTATCTATCAGCCATTTTCCTAAACTCCATGGATTTTTTACAGTTTCCTTACTAGCAGGACATACTATACCTCCATACATTAAAGGCCAGAAAAGTTCCCAGACAGATATATCAAAACAACAAGATGTCTTCTGTGCCACCCGTTCTCCAGGCTTTAACTTAAAAGTATCTTGATGCCATTTTAACCTATTCATATAACCTCTATGCCCCAGCATAACCCCCTTAGGATTTCCAGTTGAACCTGAAGTATAGAGAACTGTCATTAAATCATCAGGAGAATTTATAACTTCAGGCTCACCATCATTGGCAGCCATCCATTGTTCCTTTAAGATCTGCTTGTAGTTGTATATTGAATCCAAAAAAGTGCCATAGTCCAAATACATAAGGGCTTTTATGACAGAATCCTCCTTTATTAATTGTTCTAATGACGTTTTTAACCCATGTTCAGTAAGTAAAATTTCTATATCTGAGTTATTTAGTATATATTGAACTCTTTCTGTTGGATAACTGGGATCCACTGGAACATAAGCTGCACCTGCTTTCATAATACCCATCATTCCAAATAACATAATAGGACCTGGAAATACCATTATTCCAACAAGAGAACCTCTTTTAACACCCTGACTTTTTAAATAATTAGCAATCCTGTTTGATATGTGGTCTAATTCCTTATAGGTTATATTCTCATCCTTATACATAATAGCTATTGCATCAGGCGTAGCCCTGCACTGTTTTACAATTTGCCTATATGGAATTTGTTCTTCTTCCCCAGAGTAGTTTCCTGTTAAGCTTTGATTTTTTTCAACTAATAAAGCCATTTCACTTAGAGTCCTGCATCCAAAAAGAGAGTTTTTATCAACCCCTTCATGAAGTTTACACAATCTTCTTATTATACGAATACATTGCAGAGAATCGATTCCAAAATCTGTCTCCAGATCCTTATGTACATCCTCTTCACAGATAGTTGTACAGCAAATTTCCTCGGCTATTTTCTGGAGTTCTCCAAGTAACATTTTATCTTCCGAAACTTCTAGCCTTAATACTTTATCCTCATTTTCCATTTTATAATTTGCAAGAAAATAGAGATTATCTATAAATTTTCTGATTAACAAATTTATATCATCTTCATGAAAATGCAGACTATCATAATTGGATGAGATAAAGATTTGATTTTGGAATAATTCAATAATATTATCTATAGCTCCTGAATTAGTTGATGTATATGCTTCATAATCAACTATTTTTAAGTTGCCATATTCTTCTTTTATATGAGTATCTCCAACAAAAGAAAGATATAAGTTTGATTTTAAGCTGGAACGCACAAAAGCCGCCGTTGTCTTAGCCATCTTTCCATCTTCAAGCATATCCTCATCTTTTGCCATTTTAGCAGCAATGTAGGTTTGAGCCCTGTCTATTCCTGAAGATATTTTATCTTTTATCTCTTTATCCACCCTCATTACTAATGTAACCCAATCCTCATCAGCCTCTTTCGAATTAAAGCTTACTGACATATTCTGGGCAAAGCACCCTATAAGTCCTGTTGCATCAATATTAGGATATACCTTTCCACCTGTAGGTAAATTTAATATAATTTGCTCACCGTCCTCATCCAGCTGTGTTATGGATTTCAAATGAGCACTAACCATAAGAGTAAACAAAGATACTCTCCATGCTTTTGATTTGTCCATAAGAAGCCTGGTAATATTTTCACCTATCCAGTATTTCTTAGTTTTAACCTGGGCAAATTCATTATCAGAATTACCACTGCCAAAAGGATTAAAACTATACTTTGCCTTCCCGCAAACTTGAGAATAACTATCTAAGTTTTTATTTTCTTCAGGATCATTCCAATTATTTATTTCTGAAATTACCTTATTATAATCGCCTAGGGATAAACTTTCTGATAACTTTACACTGACACCCTGTATTTTTGCTGCATATATCTCAAGTATCTCTCTAAGGATTTGCTGATTTCCCAATCCATCTGAAACCAGATGATTATTTGCCAGTATTAGTTCATATTCAGTGTCATTTATCTGAATCACCATAAATCTATGAAGCGGATATACAAAAATATCAAAGGAGTTGTTTAGAATTTCTTCAATAATCTGATTAATTCTCTGGCTTTTAGCCTGAGCAGACATGTGTCTTATATCCTGTACCTCTATTTCAGGTAATGTAGGATTACTAAATACTTTAAGACTATAGTCCTTAAAGCTTTTTGCTCCCTCACAAACATCAAATTCCGCCCGTAAACTAGGATGCCTCCTTACTAATTCGAGCCAACTTTCCTGAAGCTGATTTAAATAAAGTGGACCCTCAATTTTTACACCTGAACAAATAGTTAATGTCCCCACAGACCAATAAGATACCAAAAATGGATATTGAGCATTCAAAATTACTAAATTATCTTTTTCACTTTGACTTGATTCCTTCCCATTGTAAAATTCCTCGAATATAAGGACAATTTCACCTATTGTTTGCAATGACATGAGCCGTGCTATAGGATACATAGATGTAAACTCATCTAATCCTTCGGTAGGTACAAGCTTCATCAGCTGGTTCATCAATGTTACCATTTTAATTGAATCAATTCCCAAGTCACCTTCAAGAAACATTTCGCAATCAAGATCTTCAATTCTATGCCCAGTTACATTTGATATAAGTTCATATACTTGCACTTTCATATCCGCTGGATTTATTTGATTAATACACACTTTAAATTCCCCTTCCATTTGTTATTAAAGTATCTGACTTACGGACAGTTATCCTGATAAAATATACTTTCATTTCACATTAAATCTTTTAGTTTTTTTCAAGCCACATAGATAAAATTTTACATAGCATTTTTTCTAATTTTGGTGTAATATATTATTGGTTATTTGTCATAGTCAACTCTTTATATAAGTTAATTTTCCTGAATACAACCTATATTTTAGAGTTTGGCTATGCTTTTTTATTAAGTGATTCCTGGGTTTAGGTGGAGTTTGCTCTAAGTATTTTACAGACTTGTTATAACATGATTTATAGTTTCAACCACACTTTTCACATTATCATTTATGAAGAAATGTCCTCCCTGAAAGGCATATTTTTTACATTGCTTTCTTGTATAACCTGACCATTCATCTATTTTTTGGACATCTACCAATTTATCACGCATACCATAAAAAATAGTTATGGGATAATCAAATGGGTTTTCTTCGCCATTATATTGATATGTTTCAATAATTCTAAAATCAGCCCTGAGTATTGGAACAAAATAGCTGGCCAATACTTCATCTTCAAAAACTTCAGCAGGAGTAGCACCATATTCTAGGACAATATTTTTAAACTTATCTTCTGGCAGCCTGTAACAAAGTTCTCTCTTACTTTTAATATGTGGAGCATTAGAACCTGAAAATATTATACTAAGAGGATTATTTAGGCCAGATTGTTTAATTTTGCAGCTTAGTTCGTAGGCAATTATACTTCCCATACTATGTCCAAATATTACATATGAAGAGTCATTTAAAAAATCTTTTATTGATAAAAAAACATCATTAACTGAATCCTCAAGGGTTGCATATAAAGGTACGTTTTTTCTTCTTCCCCTTCCCGCTAGTTCAACTCTGTATATTTCAATAGATCTGTTAAGATATTTTGTCCATTTACTGTAAACCATTGATGAGCCACCAGCATAAGGCAGGCAGATTAATTTAATTTTATCCATTTTATCACCTCACAAGGGTCTTGAACATTTTATACAATTCCAAGTCACTCCATAGTATAATGCTATCTGAAAAGTTATTGGTTCTGGCACATACTGAAAGTTTGTAATTCTTATCTATATCATACTGTTTGAAATAATAATCCTCAAAACTGCCTTCTCTTTCAACCTGTATATCATCATTACAAAGCTTTATATTAAATGAATTAAGTGCCATATATAGACCTTTTCCAACAGCTTTAATATAACTTTCTTTTAAAGTCCAAAATTCATAAAATAGAGGCAATCTAGGACCTTCATCTGATGTTAGAATACTTTCATATTCACTTTCAGAGAAAAAATGCTCAGCAATACTAAAATCAATAGGTTTAATTTGTTCAATATCAATACCCACTGGTAGATTATGTACTGCACAAACTATCCAGTATCCTGAATGAGAAACATTAAAATGAATACTTTCGGGATAGCTTAACAATGGTTTTCCATAATAATTTTTTGTAATACTTAAATCTTTATTTCTTACATGGAAGTCTTTACATAAAATAAATCTTACTAATATTTCAGACATTACTCCTCTTTTTAAATCTTCCAATCTATGAAATTTTTTTACTCTGTAAAGTTTCTCTTCAGAAATAAACGACATTAACTCATCTAATTCATAGCAATTCATATTGCCACTTAAATTAATTGCATAGATATTAACCATATGGAATTCCTCCAGATACAAAACCTTTTAAAACTTACTTGAAGGCTGTAATTAGCTAGCCCCTCATCTTCTTTAAAGTAGGGATAAGCATGTTACCCCTTGATAACTTCTTCTAAGATTTAGAGAAATACAACATATATATTATATATTTTTGGAAATATATAAGTCAATAATCCAACTTGCAAAATGACAAATATTAACATAGAATTAACGTGTAATTAACTAATATGACTAATATTTACACAAAATTACATCAAATTAAATTTATATTTCAATATACGACATAAAATTTAGTTCTAGTTAATTGTTGTATTAAAGAATCTACAAAGATACATTAAAAGCTTTTTTCCATAAGACTGTGACCAATATAATCAATATAATTAAATATACATATATACCATAACTTATAAAAGTACAGAAATAATGTATTCCCGCTAATACACCCAACAATATCATAAGAACAATTAAAATCAATCCTTCTCCCTGTGCTGAAGTCTGTAATTTTTCTGAGAAAGGCAGGGATTTTTTCATCAATTTAAAACATATAACTGTAAACAGCAAAATATTAAAAAACAATACAAATATATCCGGAATTATTCTGATACCAAATATAAATACAAACAGTATAAATTCCAAAACATATACCGGAAGCATAAGCTTTACAATGAGAGCTTTTAAAGTTCCTTTAAATATAGAAGCTGTGTTTTTAATGGGCATAGCTTTATAAATCCAGGCACCTCTATAGTTTACGGAATATTTCATCATCATGACTACAGAGGGAAGTATTAATGTACAAAAATATAGATTCAAATACATTTTACTAGAAGCTATGTTAGATAAGCTTTCATATCCTATGCTATTGAATATAAATATAAATGGAAAAATCAATGAAAATCCCAGTGATGGATAAACCTTAAGCTTAAATTCCCTTTCGTTTTTCATCATATAGGAGGCAAATTTGAAAAATATTTTTTCTTCTCTATTTGAACATATTATACTGGATAAAGCTACAGCTAATTTACCTTTGGCTTTTTTTCCCCGGACACTATTATTATTTAACTTCTGCAGGTTTTCCTCAAAAGTTGGTATAAATTTTACATATATAACTATTGAAATTATGGGTACAATTAATGCTAATGCAGAAAATATCACAGTAAAATGACTGTAATTATGCTTCAATATCAATTCAAAAGGAGCACTAAACCATACTGGTGGTAAAAAATACTGCCACCATTTGGGAGTCAAGATTGGCTTTAAGTCCACAATATTAAATAATCTCCCTATAAATTGATATCCTAAAGTTATGGTTATAGATAGTATTATTTGAACATAATTTATTATATCCTTTAATTTTTCACCATCAAAAAACTTTAATATGACCAGATACAACAAGGCAGTTATTATTACTATAAATAGATTGGATAGAATTATTTCAAGAAAAAATATTAAAAAAAATAAAAATCCTTGTTTTATTAAGGCTGCTGCCAAAGCTGTCCCACAAATTGAAATGGTTATTAAAAACATATATATGCATACATGAATTATTTTTGCAGTACTTAAAGTTTTATTATGTACTGGTTTTGAAGATATAATATTTTTATCCCTTATGTCTAAAAGTACGGAAGAAAAATCAGAGATTAAGGAAGTCATAAGCATAAACATGAGAATTCCAAATACAAAACTCATTTGAAACATAAAATTTTTATCCATAACAACAAAGGGAACCATAATTATCCCTATAATTACATAAAATAACAAAGACTTTTTCAAATTATTTTCATTTTCACTTTTCTTTTTAGAAGAATTTTTTAATATTGTAGGCACTCGTCTTCCATCCATGAGAATCTTCATCTGTAGTATCCTTCTCATTACAATGTAATCTATACCATATTTTTCAAATACACCCTGAAACTTATCCAAAAACTTTAATACTCTGAAATCTTTCATAACTGCTACCTCTCTTCAATTATAGATACAAATTCTTCAGCTATGGACCTGTGATCATTGAATCCTACTAAATTATTGAATATTCTTTCCAGTGATTTTTCTTCCGATTTATTTTTTAAATCCTCAAAAGTCCCATCAGCTATAATTTCACCATTATTAAGAAGTACTATTCTGTTGCTTATCTTCTCTACTACATCCATTATATGAGATGAGTAAAATATGGTTTTGCCCTGAAGTGCCAGTTTTGCAAGTATTTCTTTTACTACAATAACGCTGTTAGCATCTAATCCACTTAAAGGTTCATCATAAAATAGTATGTCTGGATTGTGAAGTAAGCTTGATATTATAAGTACTTTTTGTTTCATACCTTTAGAATAAGAAGTTATTCTTGAATTGTAAACTTCATCTATACCAAATATCTTCATAAGTCTTTCTGCTTTTTTATCTACTTCATTATAATTTAAGCCATAGAGTTCTCCTATAAAAGTTAGGTATTCCCTGGCTGTAAGACTATCATATATTTCTGCTGTCTCAGGTACATAGCCTATTTTTCTTTTATATTCTATATTACCGTTACTTATGTCTTGTCCTAAAATTCTTACCTCTCCTTCATATTCCCCTATGAGTCCAAGCATTATTTTCACCGTAGTACTTTTCCCTGCACCATTAGGTCCTATATATCCTATAATTTCACCTTTATATACCTGCAAATTCACCCCTTTTAACACCTGTTTTTCCCCAAATCTAATTTTCAAATCTTTTATACTTATTAAAGGTAATTCTTTGTTTTCCAATAATATCACTCCAGTCTGTTTTCCTTTAGGTAGATTTTATCATATTATGCTGCATGAGTGTGCTTTAATTATATTGTAACAAACTTTCAGAAACTTAATAATAATATATACATAATACGATAATTATTTTAGCATAATAAAAAGATAGAAAGTATAACCTTCTATCTTAAAAAACAAAAGTCATTAACATAATCATCATTTCATATAAGCTATAAAAAACTCAATTAATAATGATGTCGAGATAAATGCTCAATAATTCCGATAGCATTTCCCACTCCATCTTCCACACTAAGCCTTTTCCCTAATATTAATGCGTTATTTCTTAGCTTCTGATCTGTCATAACCTGTAAAATGGCAGAAGATAGGCGTTTAACATTTAATTTATTACGAGGGATGGGTTTAGGCCCAACTCCCAATCGATATACACATTCTCCCCAATAAGGTTGATCTACACCAAATGGCACTACAATATGTAGGTAAGCCTGCCCGAAGTCCTGCTGCCGTTGTTCCTGCTCCACCATGGTGAATTACGGCTGCAACATGCCGAAAAAGCCATGTATGCGGTATGAATTTTACAAAATATATATTATTGGTTAATTGATTTGTTTGAACATTATTCCAGCCAGATGAAATTATAGCACGTTGATTTGTTTTGCTTAAACTCTCTGTTACGATTTTAAAAGCTTCATTAGTCCATAACAAATCACCACAGTAAGCTGAACACGCGTTGATGCTGATATTCATTATCAATGTGTGCTAATTATATCACTGAAAATATTAGATGTACAGTACATCGCTTTTCCTTTACGATACCGACATTAAATTCCCTTTTAGTTTTTTATATTCAGTATTAAGAAATACAAATCCCAATAGAATTACAAGAAAATCTACCATTGGTTGTGTATACCAAACAGCAGGTTCTCCCAATATTTTAGGCAATAAAAGAATTAATGGAATGAATAGAATTACTTGTCTAAACATTACCAATTGCCCTGCTTTCTTCCCATTTCCTATAGCTTGGAAAAAAGTCATTAACATAATCATCATCCCATATAAAATGAATACTGAATAAAAAATTCTGAATTTACTTATGCCTTGCACTACAATTGCATTATCTTTTATAAATAATCCCAGGAATGTTTGTGGAAATAACTCCATTGGTATCCAGAATATTAAGGCTACTACAGTTGATCCCATTAAAAATAGATTTGTGGATTTTTTCACTCTATCAAAATTCTTTGCTCCAAAGTTTGTCCCTATAATTGGTTGTAATCCCTGGCTCATACCCCAAAGTGGTATAAAGGTAAAAGCCTGTAATCTCAGGGAAGCACTCATAATAATTCCATTAGTATCTCCACCATATTTAAATGCCATTCTAAAAAGCAGCATTTGTTGTACCATGGTAAGCACTTGCATAAGCATAGCAGATATTCCAATTGAAAATACTTCTTTACTCAATTCTATATTTATTTTTATGCCATTTAACTTTACATTTTTGCTCTTTTTCAAAAAATAGTATAGTGTGACAAATGCCTGTATAGTTTGAGATATAATAGTTGCTATTGCTGCTCCTTCCACACCTCTGTCAGGAAGTAGTTTAATCATAATAGGAACTAATATAATATTTAAAATTGCTCCAAATCCCATAATCATCATAGCCTTTTTCATTAAACCTTCTCCACGCATAATCATATTTGAACTTTGGGTAAAGTTTACAAAAATAGAGCCACAAAAAATTATTCTCAAATAATTAGTAGCCAATTCTAAAATTTCACCTTTTGCTCCAGTTAACATTAAAACTTCTCTTGCAAATGTAACTCCTAATATTGTAATAAGTACTGAAATTCCTAAGACCAGTCCTGTAAGATTTGGCATGATTTTATCTATAGTTTCTTTATCTCTTTTTCCGATGGCCCGGGATAGTACAGATGCTAAACCTACTCCAATCAATGTGGAAATACCACTATTAATAAAAGTAATAGGATATGCAACTGAAATAGCTGCCATGGCATTTTCTCCTACCATCTGTCCTGCGTAAACTCCATCCATAAATGTATATAACCCTATTACCACCATACCAATAATTGCAGGTATGCTAAGCTCAAACATCAATTTCACAGGAGACTTTGTTAGTAGTTCCTGCCTTTTATCTGTCATTTTTATCACTCCCTATTATTTTTTTAAGTATTTTATATATTCATTTTCAGAGTTAACGCTTTACTATAAATTAAAAAATTCATTTAATTGTTTTTTTTATAATTTAGATATCCTGACTACTTAACCTTCTTTTTTGTAATAGTATAATAAAATTATAAAGTTTATCCATTAATTCAAAGTCATGAGTTACTTTTTATTTATACATAAAAAATTTTTCCAAGGTCTTTTTATTTTCATGTGTCCAAAAACCGCTCCAACCCACTTTTCCTTTCTCTAAATACATAAAATAAGTACAACATTCTTTTATTAACTCAGGATCATGAGTAATAACGAATATTGTTTTTCCTAAATCACTTAAATCTTTTAAGCAATTTGATACTTCTATCATATGTTGATAATCCAATCCCGATGTAGGTTCATCAAAAATCAAAATTTCTCTATTAGATACCATTGCACTTGCTATTGCAACTCTTTGCTTTTGTCCTCCCGATAATGACATAGGATGAAAATTAGCAAACTCATCCAAATTTAATGTTTGAAGAATGTTATTTATAATATCCTTTTGATTTTTTTCTTCAGTATCGTTTAAACCAAGTAATATTTCTTCTTCCACACTCTCTGTAAAGAGTTGATGATTGACATCCTGCATAACCATATAACATTTATCCAGCCTATCTTTTGATTCCAACACTGTTCCATCAACCTCAATAACTCCTTTTGATTTATTTTCAATTCCGCAAAGACATCTTGCAAAAGTTGATTTTCCTGCTCCATTAAAGCCCAATATAGCTACTATGGAATTCCTGGGTATATCTAATTTTGGTATATCCAAAAATATTTTTTTATCATATTTATATGAAAAATCTAATATCCGAATTTCTTCTGTGCTACTATTATTATTCATTTCCAAAAATTTCACATACTTTGTTGAACGTAACCCCTTTTGATGTAATTCTTTCTCTGAAAGATTTTTAAATTCATCAACAGAAAAATCATTTTCAATTCTTCCTTCCTTCATGTATATAACTCTATCTGCAATATCCATAAGATAATACAATCTATGTTCTGCTATAATTACTGTTTTCCCTTGTTTCTTCCATTTTTTAATGACTGTCTTTAAATCACTGATTGTTTTAATATCTAAATTTGAAGATGGTTCATCCAAAACAAATATATCCGGTTTCATGGCAGATACAGATGCGCAAGCAATCTTTTGCTTCTCTCCTCCTGACATATCAAATAAGTTTCTATCAAGAAGAGATTTTATATTTAGTTCTTGAGATACTTTTCCGATTCGATTGTAAATTTCTTCTCTTGCAATTCCCATATTCTCACAACCAAATGCAATTTCACTTGTAGAATCAACATTAAAAAATTGTGAACGAGGATTCTGAAATACAGAACCGACTATTCCCGCTAAATCACAAATAGAATTATTTTTAACATTTTTACCATTAATAATAATATTCCCTTCTAATTCCCCATCATAATACTCAGGTATTAACCCATTAATCAATCTTGTCAATGTGGTCTTTCCACATCCTGATTGCCCACAAAGAATTACCACTTGTCCTGTGGGTATTATAAGATTCAAGTCATAAATTCCTGAATGTCGTTCATCACTTTTGTACGTAAATGTTATATTTTTTAATTCTATCAATTCTACATACTCTCCTTATAAAATAAATGCCCCTACTAATAATCCTATCGATATCATTCCTATTATAAAATCATAGATACAAAATCTTGTTACTACGACACTTGTTCTTTCTTTCATACTTCCCAATCCTCTGGTCAATGCAGCTGCTGATAATTCATCTCCAATTTTAACTACTGAAATCATTAAAGGAATAACTCTATATTCTAAAAATATAGTAGGATTTCTCCAAAATTTTTTTGTTCCAAATTTAATTCCTCTCATTTTCATTGCATTTTTAATAGAAGAATGTTCTTCTGCCAAAGTTGGAATAAAGCGAAATACCACAGAAATTGGTATGATAAATGATTTAGGAATATGCCATTTCACCATTGCCGCTATAAATTCATTTGTTTTAGTTGATTTTATAATATAGTATCCTAACATAAAAATAGGAAATAACCGTATTACTAAAGCTACTAATAATACAAAAATCATATTAATCAATGTTGGCAATGCATATAATCCCTGTGTCAATTTTGCAATAATAGCAAGTGCAAACAATCCTCCATATATAAGGGCCGTTTTTTGCTGATGATTGGACAGTAGTAGCAACAATGATATTACTACTACCGCCAAATCCATTAAAATATTCTCGTGCACAAAGAACATTAATGTTGTAATAAAAGCCATAAATAATATCTTTGTGCGGGGATCAAGATAAAATCCTTTATTTTTATGAGGCATATATGCCTCACATACCTCCATTAAACTATACCTGCTCTCTCAAAATGCTTTTTCAACATCTTTCTACCTAACAAAGCGCCCAAAATTGATCCTACCAATAAAATTGCCACTGCTGCAATTCCCATCCAAGGAGGCATATATTTTGCTAGACCTGCTGCATATTGTTCTCCCATTGATTGACTAACACCTGCCATATAGGTATCTGCCATTACCCACATAGGTGCTTGACAACCTATCATTCCACAAGAAAACAACCAAAATCCAATAACATTTTTCCTAAAACTCTTGTAATTTCCTGATTTCAATACTAAATCTGCAATAACTCCACAAGGAATAAATACAACAATTGGTAACCATGTATATCCCATAAAATACCAAAAACACCTGCTATAACTGACATAATTGATACCATTCCAAATTTCTTAACTTTTGTTAGAAATAACATAAATGGAATTCCAGTAACGATTGGTACCAATATATAGAGTGCAGGGTACAGAAATGGTATCGCACCCAACATTCCTGTTACAAAAAAAATTACCAAATAAATAGCAGTGTAAATTCCTACATTAATTAAATCCCTCGCTGTTAAACCTTTTTTTTGCATGTTCTATGCCTCCTTTAATTTTTTATATTTGACTCATAAAAAGTATAAATCTATTTTATTTACTTACTCCAACCTTCCAGCTTATTGCCTCCTGTCTTGCATTGATAAATTGGGAATAAACACCATTTTGTATGAGCAATTCTTCATGTTTCCCCTGTTGTTCTACCTTCCCATGATTCATTACCAAAATCTGATCCGCATTTTTTACTGTTTTTAATCTGTGTGCAATCATAATAATCGTTTTGTTCTTTGTAAGTTCCTCTATTGCAGACTGCAACTTATCCTCATTTTCAGGATCAACATTTGCTGTAGCTTCATCGAAAATAACGATAGGTGCATCTTTCAGCATAGCCCTCGCTATTGAGATTCGTTGTTTTTCTCCTCCAGATAATGAATTTCCCCCTTCTCCTATGAAAGTATTGTAGCCATCCGGCAGTGATGTAATAAAGTCATGGCAACAAGCCTTCTTTGCTGCTTGTACGACTTCTTCATAGCTGGCATCAGGTCGTCCGAATTTGATATTGTTTTCGATGGTATCAGCAAAAAGGTACACATTTTGAAAGACCATACTAATCTGATCCATTAGAACCTCTAATGTATAATACTTAACATCTTTTCCACCTATGCTTATCCTTCCGCTATCCACATCCCAAAATCTTGCAATTAAATTGCATATCGTTGTCTTTCCACTTCCGCTGGGTCCCACAATGGCAGTCATAGCCTTATCTGGAAAAGTAATAGAAATATCTTCTAAAATCCTTTTTTTATCATAAGAAAAACAGACATTTTCAAATTCTATTTCATGTGTTTTAGGAACAATTTCTTTCCCTTCATTATCCATTTCCGGAATAGAGTCCGTTTGATTTGCATGATCAATAGAACTGCTTACCACTCTTAAAACCGACATAGTACTTCCAGCAGATTCTATTTGAGCAAATATCATAAAGGATATAACCACACCCATTAAAGCATCTGCCAATGCCATTTGCCCATTTAAATATAACAATACTGAAATAACCATTATCAAAACACTGAATAAGCGTAATACCATTTCTTGGGCAATCGTATACGGGGTAAAAAGCCTTTCCAGCTTCAGATTAGAACTACGGTTATACTCTAAGGCATCACGCACTTTTTTATCTCCTTTCCCTGTAAGGTTAAAAGATTTAACAATGTGCATTCCTTGTACCTGTTCAATGACTGCTTCAACTAATTTGGCTTCAGATTGTTGACGTTTCGGTGCTAACTTGGCGGATTTTCGTTCCATAGATGATGTAATCCAAAGATAGATTGCACTTCCTATGATGACTATTATTCCCAACCTAATATCAAAAAACAACACCATAAGTGTAAAAATGACAGCATTGATAAATCCACTTAACATATTTACAAGTACCATCGGAGCTGTATTTTCAACATCATCTAATACGGTAGTGGTGATACCTGTTATTTCTCCAATATTGTTGTTATTAAAGTATCCCATCGGTACCTTTTTTAGCTGATTTCCGATAGCGATTCTTTTATTCGCAACCATAAAATATCCTGCGTGTGTTTGCTGTAACTGTGCAAAATAATTTGTAACGGTTCGCCCTAAAATGCTGACAATAAGAAGCCATAGTGAAATCCAAATGACATTATTTGAACTTTCCTTATTTACCAATGCAACAATGATAAAATATATTGCAGCAACTTGAAACATATAGAAAACTGCAAATATAAACCCTACAAGGATAGACTTATTGATATTGTGCTTTTCCGTACCGGAAAACTCCCATATTTTTTTCAATGCACTGATCATAGTTCATCACCATCCTTTACTCCTATATGTGCCTGCCACATCGTTTTATATAAAAAATTTCTTTGCAGCAATTCATCATGTTTTCCATGGTCATCTACTATTCCGTCAGAAATAAGAAAGATTTGATCTGCATCAATGATAGTAGAAAGTCTATGAGCAATAATAATAACCGTTTTATCTTTTATCAGATTTCCTACCGCCTGCTGAATGATTGCTTCATTTTCCGGATCAATATATGCAGTTGCCTCGTCAAAAATAATAATCGGTGCATCCTTTAGCATAGCTCTTGCTATTGAAATACGTTGTCGCTCTCCTCCTGATAAATGCGTTCCTTTACTTCCGGCAACCGTATTATAGCCCTGGTCAAGCTTCCTAATAAAATCATCACAACCGGAAGCTATTGACACCCTAATCACATCTTCATCGCTGGCATTTGTATCACCCATACGAATGTTTTCCAGAATGGTTTCATCAAATAAGTAATTATCTTGAGAAACAAAGGATACTTCACTATAAAGTTGTGATAAGGGTATATCTTTTATATCAGTTCCACCTATTTTTATGTACCCCTGCTTTATGT
Source organism: Clostridium kluyveri DSM 555 (assembly GCF_000016505.1). Taxonomy (NCBI): domain Bacteria; kingdom Bacillati; phylum Bacillota; class Clostridia; order Eubacteriales; family Clostridiaceae; genus Clostridium; species Clostridium kluyveri. The sequence goes on along the minus strand of NC_009706.1, from coordinate 1,576,299 downwards.
CCCAAAAGCCGGCAATTAGTTTTGCAATAGTTGATTTTCCACTTCCACTGGGTCCGACAAATGCGGTTAAGCTTCCCGACGGTATCTGCAAACTGACTTGATGCAATATTTCCTTATCTTCATGGTATCCAAACGAAACATTATCCATATATATGCTTGCATCCGGCAACTCCACCTTTTCCTTTCCATGTTGCTGCTCCTCGCTTTTGAGGATCACATCAATTGAGCCTACTATCGTTCCCACCTTCGCAAGGCTATCCACAAAATTCATTGCCGCAATAATTGGCCCCGCTATACCAAGAGAAAGAATAATTGTAGTAATGAAAACATCCACTCCAATACTTCCTTTTTGATAAAGCAAAAATCCAACAGGAAGTATTGTAATCAATGTAGTCGGAACAATTGACTTAGAAAGTGATACAAAAAACTGGCAGCTTTTCATCCAGTGATAAAAATAGAAAGCATTTGCTTTTATTTTTTTTGAAAATTTAGCGTAAGATTGTTTTCCTTGATTAAAAGCCTTTATAACCTCAATTCCGCTAATATATTCCACAATCGCTGTATTCATCTCGCTATTTGTTTTTACCGAGCCTTCATATTGAGCAGCATAGTTTTTCATAACAACCCCCATAAAAATGCTGCCAAGAGGTATTGATATGATAGAAAGTAATGCCATTCTCCAATCCAAAATAAGCAGATAGATTAAAATACATACCGGCCCCAATATATTTGCTATCATTTCGGGCAGAAGATGGGCAAGCGGGCGTTCCATGCTTTCCACTTGATCTACAATGATTTGCTTCATTTCGCCGCTTGAAGTATCTATAATTGTCCCTAAAGGTAATTTAGGTAACTTTTCAAGTATGCTCTCACGAATACTTTTCAATACTGAAAAAGTGGCTTTATGTGATACGGAGAGAGCCAAAGCATAAAGTACAGCTCTTAATAAATATCCCAATATAGCAACAATAGCCCCTACAACATAAAATTTGTAATCATGCCTGTCCTTCATTAGTGAAATAATAATTTGTGCAGCTGCAAAGTACGGAAGCATACCAAACAGTACACCAATTACAGCTAAAAAAATTGATTTTTTCAATGGAGTATGTTCACTATTTCCTAACTCCCAAAGTCTTAACAATGGGCTCTTTTCATTCATGATAATTCCCCTCCTTTGAAGTTTGCTTAGGCTAACCCTTCATTAAAAATAATTTTTTACTGAAATACATATAAATATCTTCTCTATACTTTATGCACTACTTTAACACACTTGACTTCACTATTTTATTTTTAGAAGCTCCGCCAAAATTTTTGCATTCTCAGTATCTTGTACCGCACTATAATGATCTCCCGGTATATAGTATTTATTGATATTTCCAATCACATTATCTCTCCAGTTGTCTAATAGCAAATTAAAATGCTTATACGCTCCTGTATTATCCTGTGCAATATAGTAATCAATATCTCCAAAATACATATCAGGAATATACATTTGAGCCTCAAAAGATTTTTTAAATATTTTATACAACTCTGAAAAAGATCTTCTTGACAGTATTTTTTCTTTTTTTTCTTCTAGAACTCTAAAGTATGTGTCAAATCTCTCCTCCTGAATTTTATGATTTAGATTCTTAATTATTTCTCGATCACTTTCTAATCTTAATTTACTCAAAACACTAGTAACTGTTAAGACATTTTCATAACTATACGAGTCTTTAAATATGTCATCTAATATACTAATTTGTTGCAATTTTAAATCAGAAACACTTATTTTAAAAGCCTTCAAAAAGACAAATTCTAAAATCAACTCATCATAATTAATTTCAGATATACTGCCTCCTTCAATAATAGATAAATTATCTATTTCTATTCCAGATTCTAGTAAACTTCTAGCTATTTCTATTGCAACAACGCCACTAAAACTATATCCTATTATCTGCACATTTTTAAATCCATGCTTCATTATCTTCTCATAATAAATATCAGATAACTTAGGAACTATATCTATTGGTTTCATATCCAAATATTTATCAACATCGGACACACCTACTACTAAAATATCTCCTTGATTCTGTTGAGCTAGCTCAGTCGCCAGGCTATTGAAATTTTCTAAATTCCCAAATGCTCCATGTATTAATATTCTTATTCTTTGTTCCTGATTTGTGCCAGACATTTTGTAGATTTTTGTGTATATAAACTCATCTGTTTTATACTTTATATCATTGTTTATAGGATGCACATATCCTTTTATAAACAATGATGTGTCCGCTACAGTCGGATTATTAATAAGTCCTCTTAATAATACCTCAAATGGAATAGACAACTTTAAACTATTTTTTAATTCTGTTGCAACCTTCGCCAAAATTAATGAATCCGCTCCATAATCATAGAAATTAGAAGTTCGGTTCAACTGCTGATTACCAAATAATTTTGAACAAATTATCATAATTTCTTCTTCTAATGAATCTAACTTTTCTTCAATTTTTTCGATTTTAACAAAAGTATCTTTATCTAATTTCGGCATTAGTTCAAAGTTTTTAAGTATATCTACCTTGCCATTACGGTTCAACTTAAATGATTCTGTAAATAATATACTGGAAGGAATCATATATTGCGGCAAATATATATTTAATTTATCGTATATTTTTTCTCTATCTATTAATGTATAATTCTTTTTAAATTGTTTTATAAACAAAATCGCTCCTAAATTATACAGCAAAAATGTTTCTTCCGGGAAAATATAACTCTTAGAACTATCATCTTCTAAAGACAATAATTTTAACCATTGTTCGGGTGTTAAGAAAAATATATTTTCTCTAAAATCATCCAACGGTTCTTGCATCATAAACGCTTGCGATACAAGTATCCATGGTTCATTTTTCACTGGTTCAGAAAATAGTAAATATCCTTTGGGTGCTGCTAAATTTCTTATATGTTTTAAGCTCTTCGGTATGTTTTTTGCATTTTCCAAGACATAGGCCGCAACTATTATATCAAAATAATTATATTCAAGGCCTTGTTCAATAGGGTCTTCATCAACATTAAATTTATATACCAATACCTTTTTATTATTGTTGAAATAATTTCTTGCAGCAGGTAAAAAATATTTCTGAGAATCTGTAAAGTGATACTCATAATCTTCATCACCTAATATATCTATCAGTTTCTTTGCTGTAGCACCTGTACCCGCTCCTATTTCTAGAATTCTAATCTTTCTACCTTTTTGTTCTTTGATATATTTTTCTAAAAATTTACAATAATACTCATTTATTAAAATTGAATTTATACTAGTTTCATAAAGTGCCTTAGTGTATATATCTGAACCTTCAGGATACAGTATTCCAACAGGATCAATTTTTCCTTGCAATAAACCTATGAGATTATCTATATTGTTTTTAATGTAATGAAATAAATTTATATCTCCATAAGCATTTTCCCATTTAGAAAAAATCCCATCCCACTTCTGATTAATAATATTTTTCTCTAAAGTTTTAGGAATAGTATAACAATTATCTTTTTCATTATATATAATATTTGATTCTTCCAATTGATTTATCCATCTGTTTAGCAGCCATGTATACTTTGAACTTAAATTCTTAATATTTTCTTCATCATAATTATACTTAGCATCATCCACTTTTGTAAAAATACCTAATTCTAACAAGGCATTTAATAATGCATGTAAACAAATCTCATCTCTTGTTTTACAAATTTCGTTATATTTAGAACTACTTAAAACTTTTTCATATAAGCTAGTAACAGCATTTAAATCCTTAATTTTTTCATTAAATATATTATGAATATTATCTTTTTCTACACTAAGAGTTACTATCGCTTCAATTGGTAAATCTTGCTTCTGCTTATTTACTCTTACCAGAGCATCACTGATTTCGTCTTGTTCAATTAATGCATTCTTTATTTCACCAAGTTCTATTCTATATCCTCTTATCTTTACTTGATTATCTTTTCGTCCAAGAAACTCAATCTCTCCACCCGGTAGATATCTGCCTAAATCCCCTGTTGAATATAATCTTAAGTTTATTTTTGGATGTATAAAAAATTTCTCTTTAGTTAGTTTTTCATCTCCTAAATATCCTTCTGCTAACCCACTGCCCGAAATATATAAGTTTCCTTCGCAGTATACTGGACAATCTTCTAATCTCTCATCCAATACATAAAACTGCTGATTACTTAAGGGTTTACCATAAGGAATACTGTTCCACCAATCTTCAAGTTCTTTATATTCATGATAATTTGACCATATTGATGCTTCAGTCGCTCCACCTAATGCTATAATTTTTGATTTTGGAAATGCTTTTTTTAAAGTGTCAGGCATCTTAAGTGGCACCCAATCTCCAGATAATAAAATCAACTGCATTGACTCTCTGCTCTTTGATTTTTCTTTTAAAAAACTAACATATAATTCCATTAACGCCGGAACTGTATTCCAGACGCTGATAGAATACTCTTTTACCAATTCATCCCAGTGAATTGGATTCAAATAATCTTCTTCATTTGGATATACAATTGTCCCACCAACTGAAAGCATTCCGAAAATATCGTAAACTGATAAATCAAAATTAAGTTTTGATATAGCTAATATTGAATCTTTTTTTGTTACTCCAAATCTTTCATTGATGTCACATATAGTATTTAATGCAGCAGAATGACTAATTAAGACACCTTTTGGAACTCCTGTTGTCCCTGAAGTAAATATTACATATGCTATGCTATATGGATCTATATCTTCAACTTTAAAAGTCTCAATCATATCTTTTTCAACTTCTATATTTTTAACGTTTATTATCTCAGCAAACTTCTCATTGAACTCTTTATCAGTTATAACTACCTTACTATTACACTGTTTAACAATGCTCTCAAATCGCTTTTTACTTGTGTCAATATCAACAGGAACATAGGCTGCCCCAATCATTAAAATCCCTAATATGCAAGAAACTTGATCTGCATTATGTGGAAGTTTTACAACTACATAATCACCCTTATTAATTGATTTCTCTCTTAATGTAATCGCTATTTCGACCGCTTTTTTGTAAACTTCATTATACGATAGACTCTTTTTAGAATCAATTATTGCTATTTTCTCAGGATCATTTATAACATTTTTTAAAAAGTCAAAAATTAGTGTGTTTTTTAAAAATACTTTTTCTGTATCATTAACATTCATTCTTTCCTCTTTTTGCCAGTTTGGAATAGAAATCGTCAATTTTTTATCCCATATGTCTTCAGACTTTGCTAATTGGTTAAGCGTATCTTCAAAGACTTTAAACATATCTTCAACAAGGCCTTCTTCAAATAATTTATCACGAATATCCCAATTTATTTGTAGTCCCAAATCTGTATCCATAGCTTGACAGTCAATAAACACCTGTGGTGTTTGAGAAATACCATATCTGTATTTACCTCTTAATTTTTTCTGAATAAGTCCAATTGCACTCGTAAATACATATGGGAGAAGAAATTCTTTATTACCATTTATTTTTGCAAGATCTCTTAATACTTCCACTCCTGAGTAAATGCTGTGATCCAAATTACTAAATATTTCTTCATTAAATTCCGATGCCAACTTTTTAAAAGGAATCTGTTTATCTTTCGCAGAGATTATAGAGGTATTTGTAAAATCTCCAACTAAACTACCTATATTTTTACCAATCTGTTTTTTATTGAATAATGTTAAGTTCAAACTGAAGTCTTTATTTGTACTCCATTTTTTTAATATCTCACTATATACTGTTAATACCGCTGCTGTAGGTGTAATTTCTTTCTGTTGGGCAATTTCTTTAAACTTTTGCCAATATTTTTTATTAAGTGTCATAGAAATTCTTTTGAATTTAGGAATTTCATTTTCTCTAATATTTTTTATTGGCAGTGTAGGAGCAGATTTTAGACTCACAGTTTTTTCTTTCCAATATTCCTTAGCTTTTTCATACTCTAGGGATTCTTTTTTTCTTTCCTCATAAATTCTATAATCTTTAAAAGATAAACTTGAGGACTCATTATTATAAAAATCATCAAAATACATATCTTCAAACTCAGTTAATAATAGCCAAATACTCGACCAATCTGCTATTAAAAAATCCATTGAAAAATGTAAAATTGATTCTCCATCATCTTTAGAAATCCCAATATCAAACATTGGCCATTCACCTAATGGATATATTTTTTCTTCCAGTTCTTTTCTAATTGTCATCTTGTCATCTGTTTTTAATTTATATTCAGACACTTTTTCTAATATTTCTTGATAATTTTCCTGATAGATTACTGCCCTAAGCATATCATGTTTGTTTATCAGATGATTCCAGATTTTTTGTACTTTTTCGACATCTAATTCATTATAAGAAAATTCCTGATAGATATGACAAGAAACATTTCCATAAGAATATAAATCACCTCTTCCAAACAAATAAGATGATTGTACAGGAGATAACGGAAATGGAGAATATAAATTTTTGTCATTGTGTTTTTCTTGTTTAATACTAATAAACTCAATCAAGCCTTCTCGACTTGATTTCAATTCATTTAATATATCATTGGATAATGCTCCACTTATTGATTTGTATTTTAATTTCCCATCCTCTACATATAATTCAATACCTTGGCTATAACAATTTTCTACGATTGCTTTATAATCCTTAATCATCTCTACAATCCCTCCTTAGATTACTTTTAAAATTTTCTATTTCTTTGAGCAAAAGAAATTTTTCTTTGTTTTCATTTGTAAATTCCGAATATCCCGCTATATCATGTAATTTTCTCCAATTTCTAGAAGCACTCAATTCTCTATTAACTCGACAGTAATTAAGTTCCTTATTTTCAATATATGTTTTTGCTTCTATTAATTCTCCCTTAATTGCATCAATCCAATAAGAACTAAAAAAATCATTAATGTTTATTGTTCTTAATCCATCTAAAATTGAATAAATAGGTTCATTAAAAATTCCAAGGTTATTCTTTGTGGGTTTAATATACGTTCTAGGCCTCCAAATAACTGAACCAAAAGTATCTTCCAATGATAAAACTCCATCATTATAATAAAAATGATAATTATGCATTAGGTGCATATTGTAATCTGGAAATTCAGGATTAATTTTGTTATTAAATTCAATTAATATAGGTACACGGCCTATTTCTCCATATATAATATCAAAAGGTCCAAGATGCTTTATTATATCTTTATTTAATTTTAGAGAACCTGATACTCCAGCCAAAATCAATAAATCTAAAGCAGTATACGATACTTGCGTTGAAAAAGATATGTTAATGTATTCTAACTTTGATAATAAATTTAACTTTCTTGCATATGCTATAAAGCTTTTTATATTTGGTAAATATGAATATAGATTGGCTGTCATATATAATAAATTTCTTTCTTTTGCCAATTTGTAACACTTTTCTAAATGCCTTTGATGAACCGGTTGTTCTTGGATAATATTAATATTTCTATTTAAAAGATTTACACATAAATCAGTTCCCTCACCACCAACACCTTCTGAGCGAACAATGACACAAGCAAGTTCTATACCTTCAGGTAACTCTTCTACGCTGCTATATAATGGTACTTTATAACTTAAAGCTACTCGTTTTGATCTCTTGCTCCCTTTTCCAAGTATTCCAACAACGTTAAAATCTTTATTTGCTCTTTTAAGTGCTTTTAAATAATATTTCCCGAAAGTCGTTCCACATACTATTGCATTTATTTTTTTACTCATTTATATCTCTCCTTCAAAGGTATTAATTGAGCTTAGTGTTTTATTCTTATAAATTTTATGGAAAAACAATGGATCGACTTCCGACATTTTATCAAGTAATAAATCTACAAACGGTACAGCACTCATATCTAATACACAAAACTCCTCTTTGCTATCTAAAGATAACAAAGCAGTTGCAGTAACAGCCAAAGCTGTTAATTTAGACGCAGATGGACTTTTCATAATCAAATTCATATTACATTTACACTGGTCTATAATCCCTTCTGCTTCCAACACAAAGCCACTATATGTTTCTTGATGTAAGCAATCAATTTCTGATGCTTTTACCAATTCTTGGGCTGTCTTATCCTTGTCATCCTTGTATTTTAACCAAATGTTTTTTAAAAATTCGTAAGTATACCCATCTTGAATACACATATAAAATCCAGCATTTTCTAAATTTAATTGTTTGCACATAGCCACTGTTCTCTCATCGATATATGGAAGTGTATTCCATTTTTCATTTCCAATCGGAAGACTAATTACTGGTCTATCATTTGCACACGGAATAATATCGCCATTTTTAAGTACAGTTGCAGAGTAAACTTCTCCGCTTTCTATATATCTTAAGTATTCTTTTGCAGCAGAAAAAGTAAATCTTCCGACAGTTGTATAATATAATTTCAACTCTGTTATTTGTTCAAATTTATTAGCAATTATTTTGGGTAAAACCTCTGTTAATCCAGGAGAAGCTCCTACACCATGGTATATTGTTGTGTTATAAATCTCTATCTTTTCTTGTGAATTATGATAATTCACGTCAACAAACTTTGCCTTATACTTACCTGCTGCATCTATTAAATTGTAAATATCGGATCCTCTAACATTTGTACAATTTATAATACAATCACAGTCTTTTGCAAATTCAAAACAAGACTTTCTATTTTTGATATCAATAAATTCATATAACTTATTTTTTTCATCAACTATTGCATTACTATTTCTTATTCCAATTTTAATAGGTTCTCTTTCGTAATCATTTAACAGATTGACACACTCTAGTCCTATTTCACCTTTTCCTCCAACAATTCCAATCATATCTCACCTTCTATTACTTCAGGATTAAGTTGCTTTTCCTGTATCAAATTCAATAAAGCCTTAAATGATGGATTCTCAAATATTTCCTTTAGGTTTATCTTACAATTCAATTGTTTGTTTATTTCAACAACCATTTTTGTTGCTGACAAACTATTTCCCCCTAATTTAAAATAATTAGATTCATCTGATAATGTATCTATTTCTAAATTTTCTTTCCATATGGCTTTTAATATATTTTCAATATAAAATTTATCATTCTCTACAAATGATTGCTTGCTTCTTATTTCATTATTTCCTTCTAATATAAATTTTTTCAATTTTTCAAAATATAAATTTTTACCGTTGATATCTAACTTCTTAGGAAGTATGATAACTTTTTCAATCTTCAAATTTAATGCTTTTATCATTTCATTTACAATATTCTTGTAATCTTCGACATTCTCAGATATAATATAATACGCATCATTATTTTTAAGAGATGTTATCTTTTTTGATTTAAAGTATTTGCCTACTATCTGTTTTAAATAACCCGTTTTATAGAAAAACATATGTCGAATTTCGTTTTCTACATTCAAATATCTTTCTTGAAAAAATATCGCTACAAGGATAGACACTGCATCTGTCTTAGTAAAATCAATAAGATGCAATCTACCACCCTTTTTTAACATTATATTGGCATATCTAATAACTTCTTGGGGATGCTCAAACTGATGTATAGTATTAATTATAACTACATGATCATAGTTGCCCACATGCGTTTCATCAAGAAAGTCATAATTATATAATTCATATAAAAAGCCATCCTCACCATATTTTTCTCTAGATTGATTTAACATACTAATAGAACTATCAAATAAGGTTATATTTTTCAAATTATCCAACTTAGATTTTAAATAGTCTACCATATGTCCTTGACCCGACTGAATGATAGCAACATCTATACCTTTTTTAGAACAATTGCAAATTTCCTCAATCATTTTATTTAACAAAACCTGTGTTCCTTCGCTTTTTAAACCTAAAACTTCTGGAGATAAATCTTTATCTAACAATAAACTATTCTTGTTATGGTTATCCTTAATAATATCTCGAAATAATTGTTTTTTTATTGATAAGCCTTTATTTAAAGTATGTTCTTTTACTAAACTATCCATTTGGTCATCTACTGAAAAATCACTTATATAGTCCTTCCAAAAAGAAATTATTTTTTCATTTGTTGGATCAACAATTAAACCTCCATATTCTATCTCTTCTATAAGTTCAAATATAAATTTTTTCACAATATATTCTCTTTTTTGGGCATCATCAATTATCTCATCTTCTGCTACATAATATGACATTTTATCTTCATCAAATTCATGTAACTCTGGCGATACTGCCAATACATTAAAATCATCTGTAAAATTTATCACTTTATATCTGCTTTTATAGATTTCACCATTTTCTTCAATTTTATAAACTTTACTTACTACCTGAGTATCTGGCATTATTTTAACCTCCCATATATGAATTCACCTTTTTCTAATTCTACGCTTTACTAATGTTCTCTATTATTTCAACATATTTTTGAATAATTTTTTTTATATAATTTTCTTCAAATAATTCTTCAATATAATCAAAAGATATTTTTATTCTCTCATCAATAATTCTAATATGATGATCAACAATTACTTGCGGTGTCTGACTTAAAGAATATGTTTCTAAAAATCCACTTTGTTTTGATTTATATATTTCTCCAATCATACAAGTAACAACAACCGGAAAGCCTGTACTATCATGGTTTTTGTCATAAACTTTTTTAATAATATTTACTCCATCATAAATTCTAAACTCCAATAATTTAAAAATTTGTTTCTGTATTTCTTTTATACTTTCTAAAAAAGATTTATTTTCATCCTTGTACTGAATCAATCCGATATTTGTAAATTCCCCCAGTAAATTTCCAACTTCTTCATTAACTGGAAGTTTTCCAAACAACGTGGCATTTATTGTTATATTTTCACCACCACTAAAATACGAAAGCACTTTCATATAAACTGTCATTATAATTGATGATAATGTAACTTTTTGCTCCTTAGCTAATTTTTCCAAAGCAACGGTAATATCAGCAGAAAACATGTGTTCCTGCCTTGTAAAAGTTGTCGTATTTAGTTCTTCTATTTTCTTTTTCATCTTTAAGCTTGGTACTTTTGGAATAAATTCAACTTGTTGTTTCCAATATTCATTCGCTTTATTCAATGTTCTCTTATTTACATCTTTTTTCTTATACCTTTCCAAATCTTCCATATAAGATTTATAAGTATACTTTGAAAATTCTATTGTTTTACCATCATACAATTTGAAAAGTTTATCAATCATATTACTAGCACTCCATGCATCTAGTATTGAGCAATCAAAGCTTATATGAAGAACATCTTTTACTTTAATACTTTTTCCAACAATAAAACTAAACATCGGCCAAGTTTCAAAACTATATTTTTTGTGTGAAAATTCTCTTCTTATATTAAGCCTATCTTCTTTATTTTCATAAATGTATGATTTAACTACATACTTTGGAATATTTTTTAAAATAAGCCCTTTTCCACTTGATAATAAAACCAATCTCAACGCATCATTATTTGAAATTAATAAATTTATAACATTTTGTAATCTCTCTATATCTATATCTTCTTTCTCATATTCAATATAGTAATGAGCATTCACTCCATTAAGAATCTGCCCTTCAGATTGCCCTGTCATATAAGCTAATTGTAATGAGCTTAATTCAACTGTATTCTTTTTAATTGTATCTAAATATTGTATTATGATATCTTTCTGATTTCGCACTTCATGTAATATGTTTTTATCAAAATATTTTTTCAAAGCTCTATATTTTAATTTACTTCCATCAAGATAGAGTTGAACTCCTTGTTGCTCTAATTTTTTTATCTTATTAAATATATCTAAATCTGTTATATTTTCTTTAAACTCCATATAGACATCACCTTATCCTTCTCAAATTATTGGCATGATCAAGGTAATTTCCTTTAAAAGTAATAGCTTTAGGAAATCCAATTTCTTCAGTTATTAAACTCCATTTTTTAGAAACTAAAATTTCTTTTTGTACGTTTGAAATATTAGTTTTCAAAGATTTTATTTCCTCCAAAAAAAATTCTATTTCTTTCTCAATTGCCTTAGAAAAAACATCAGATATTAATAAAGAAAAACTTATCTCTTTCTCGTCAAATATTTTTAAATTCATCAATTTATCTGTATTAATATCTTTTTTACCCTCCTCAAATATTAAAGAATCAGCAATATCCATTCGAGATCTCCAAATTACAGAGCCAAAAGTGTCTTCAAGTTCTAATCTTCCACTTTCATAAAAAAAGGTTATTTTATGCAAAAGATGCATATGATTGTTTCCATCAATGTCAGACACCTCATTGTGAACTCGAAAATCAACATCAATATCGCCATTTGTCATAATAAATGCATTAAAAGGATATCTCTTTTCTTGGTTGTTTGAAACCATGTTTAAATTTCTAAACTTAGGCAAAGATTCACTTAAAATACTCATCAATGTATATAATCCTTGAGAAGATGAAAGTACATCCACATATTCAAGTTTATCGGTTTTATTGAGATAATATGATGACCGAATAAATTTACTCACAGATTCCAAAGAATTATATAAATTTCCAATTCGATAGTTTATGTTATTTTTCTTTGCTATTTTATAACACTCTTCCACTTCTTTATAATTAACAGGATGTTCTTGCATAACATAAATTCCTCTTGTTAATAGATGCTTAGATAATTCTGTCCCTATGCCTCCAAGTACAGAAGATTTTATTATGACAAATGCAATATCAATATTTTTAGGAATATTTTCAATATCTGTATATAAAGGCACACCATATTGTCTAGCACATTTTTTTGAACGTTCACTTCCATGTGAAAAAATACCCACTAATTCAATATCGTTTACCATTTTAAGTGCATTCATATATGATTGTCCAAATATAGTTCCGCATACAATAGCCTTTAACACTGCTAACACTCCCTCTCCTAACTCCTTGTATTTGCTTCATGATTCATCAAGCTTTCTACAATATATTCAATATTTGAATTTTCCATAAATTCAGTCATATCCATTTGATAGTTATATCTCTCTATTAAAAGATTAGATAATTGAATCATATTTAAAGAGTTCCCTCCTAGCGAAAAGAAATTGTCATCTTTTTCTATCGATTTAATACCTAAAAGTTCTTCCCAAATTCCACTTATTTCGTTTAATAAAACTCTAAATTCTTTTGTTTTGCATATTTTGACCAAGTTTTTTATATCACACTCTTTTGTTTTTTTATTAATTGATTTTGAAGTATTCTTGTCTTTGTTGTCTAAATCATACAAATATTTATTACTGTCTTTTATCTCAATTTCTTCAAAAATAACATCTTGATTCCTCGCTAAATTTTCAATGCTTTCTATGTAATCATTAAACATATTGTCTAGTAAACCATGTGGAAATATTTCTTCAACAGAGTCCCATATCAATTTAAGCTTTTCATCTTCTTCAAGCACTTGATGATCAAGCCATACTTGTGGAGTTTGAGAAATATTATAAATCAATTTGCCTAACCAACCTTTTGAAGTATTTTGATTAATCCCTAAACCACTTGTAAAAACTATTGGCATTAAGGACCTTTTCTCATTATTTGTTTTTAAACGAAGTTCTCGCCCAAATTCTATTGCACTATATAGACTATGATTAATATCTTCTGCTAATTGTTTTTGCAAAATTTCTGCACGTTTCAGTATTGTATTTTCTTTTGATATTCTAACTTCTAGCAAGGTTAAAGTTGTAAAATCTCCAACAATTTCATTAATTTTTGGATGAACTTGTTCTCGGTTAAACTGTGTAATATTTAAAACAAATTCTTTATTTATGCTATACTTTCTTAAAACTTCAGAAAACATTGTAATTAATAGTATAGTAGGTGTAATGTTGTTTTTCCTTGCTAATTGTTTTAAACTTGCCCACTCATTTGATTCAATATACTTTTCTCTTCTATTAAAAGACTGGTTTTCTATTTCAAATTCAGATTTTATAGCTTTAAACTTCGGTGCTTCCAAAAAACCATCCAAACGATTAAGCCAATATGTTTTATCTTTTTCATATTTTAAAGATTTTTTCATCTTACTAAGTGCTAGTACATAATCTCTAAATGAAACGTCTATATTGAATAAAGTAAAACTTTCATCATCATATCTTCGTTTTATTTCTTCTAAAATATGGAACATACTCCAGCCATCCAAAATAAGATTATCAAAACTCACATGAAATCTCAGCTTATTTTTACTTATAAATGTTCCTCTAAAATTAAACAATGGCCATTGATTTGTTTTTAATACTTCATGGGACATTTCCTTACGAATATTTAACAATATTTCTTTTTGTATATCTTCATCAAAACTTGAAATATCATTAATATTTAATATATACGGAGGAGTATATTTCAATATCTGTTGCTTTCCATTATTTAAAATAATTGCTCTAAGCATTCCATGTTCTTTTATCATATGATTAATAACTCTTTGTAACTTTCCTATGTCAATGTCAAAGCAATCCAGTTCAAAATAACAATGAGTTGATACTCTCCCTAAAGAATAAGCCCCACTTCTTCCAACCCAATAAGCAAATTGCACATCAGTAAGATCAAAAGGATCATTTTCATTTTTAGGATTTGTTTCTATAATCTTTATGGTTTCAGATTTTTCTTTCCCTTTTTCTTTTTTTTGTATGTAAACTGATAAATCACTTAATATCGGATGTTCAAAAACATCTCCTATTGAAAGCTCTATACCAAAATCTTCTTTTATCTTAGATACCAATCGTGTAGCAAGTAACGAGTCTCCGCCTACATGAAAATAGTTTGAATTTATTCCCAGATTCTTTTCGTCTAATATTTCTTTCCAAATGTCTATCAAAGCTATTGTTATTTCATCGTTCTGCTCTATAATGGTATTTTCTATTAAGACAGCTTCTTTATCTTTACTGCCCTTATTAGTAATTTCTTTTAATTTTTTTCTATCTACTTTACCATTTTGGTTCAACGGCATCCGCTCAACCTGAACAAAGGAAATAGGAATCATATACTCAGGTAATCTTTCTTTTAAGAATTCTTTTAACTTATGTGGCGAAAATAATATATTTTCTTTCCTTGCCACAAATAACATATTCCCTGTATTTTCAATCTCTTCACATTTGGAAGTATAAATTTCTTTCAAATAATTATTTTTAAAGATATCTCTAATTGTCTGAATATTAGGAATAATATTGTTACTTACTTTTTCTAAATCATAATTGTTAAATCCTTTTTCAAGTACAGAAGCACTTATTTCTGATAAAAGGTTTCTGTCATTAATCTCTGTTCCAACTATAAACCCTCCATCATTTACAATATGTTTTATTTTCACCATTTCTTCAGAAATATCTTTAAAACGATGTAGTGAATTATATAATATTACCAAATCAAATTCATTTGCCTTAAAAATGTAAGATGAATCATTTTCTAAATTCACTTTTCTATATTCAAAATATTTATATTCAGATTCAATTCTTTCGAAATCATATTCAAAGAATTTTGAACTATCGCAATACACATACTCATCTATAGAGCCTTTCATAATTTCTAATATTGCATTAGTAAATTTAGCATCTCTTCCTCCTATTTCTAATATTTTAAATTTATCACTCTGACTGTTAGATATCTCTTTTATTATCTCTGCTATCCTTTGTATATTTTCATTATAGTTTTTTAATCCTCTCAAAAAGTTTGTAGGACTTAATTTTAATTCTTCATTATAAAACACCTCAATTGCATTTTTCTTCCCTTGTAATACTTGTATTATTTCAGGCTTAAGTGTTTTTAAAACATGAGTTTCTTTTTCGTTTTCTGAAAATAACTGAACTGTTAATTCGTCCTTCCTATTCAGTGAATATTTCCCATCTTTTACGTTTAAAATATTATATTTGGTTAAAATAGATAGCCAACGTAAAATTAATTGTTCATAATCATTTTTGAATTCTCCCTTTTCCATAATTTCAGAAAATGTATATTTTCTATGGTCGTTAAATATATCCCAAGATTTAAATAAATCAAAAATAAATGTTATAATGGAATTGTTCAGTTTCCTTAAATAAATGGAAAAATCATTATATTTAATGCTGGTGTTAACGATTCGTTCTTTTAATTTTTCTTCAAACTCCGATACAGTTTCATACATATATTCATTATGTTCCAAAAAAGCAGTTAACTGTTCATTTACTCCCACTCTTGTGACATCAACAACAACATTCTTTATATCAGGATATTTTGTAATGGCATCTTCAATTTCTCCAAGCTCAATTCTATGTCCCTTTATTTTCACCTGATTATCTTTTCTTCCCAAAAATTCAATCGTCCCATCGTTCCAAGTTCTTCCAGTATCTCCTGTCTTATACCATCTGATGCCATCTTTATAAATGAATTTCTTTCTAGTTAATTCTTCATCACCTCTATAACATTTAGCGACTCCTATACCACCTATTAAAAGTTCCCCTCGTACATAGTTGGGGCAAGTTCTCCCAAAGTCATCTACTACTCTATAAACTTGATTCTTTAATGCTTTTCCATATGGGATAGAAATCCAGTCTTTCGGTATTTCTTTGGGAACATTGATATAATTTGACCAAATAGACGCTTCGGTTGCTCCACCCATAGCTAAAACTACAGAATTCTTACTCCTATCATAAAATCTCCTTGGTAAATTTGTTGCTATCCAATCCCCTGAAAGTAATACTGTTCTGAGTGGAAGGCTTACATCTTTACCTTCTGCCATAGTTATTAACATATCAAATAGTATAGGTACGGAATTCCACAATGTTACATTATATTTTTCTATTAATTCAATCCATAAATCAGGATTTTTAAAATTATCTTCATTTAATGCAATGATTGTTCCACCCACTGACAACAAACCAAATATATCATAAACAGATAAATCAAAATCAATTGCTGAAACCATAATAATAGTATCTCTATTCACAATATTATATTTCTCATTAATATCAATTATTGTGTTTATAGCACTATAATGACATATTTCTACCCCTTTAGGAACACCCGTTGTTCCAGATGTCATAATTACATATGCTGAATCCGAAGACTTAATTTCTACAGGAGAATTCAACGCTATTTTATCACCTATGTCATCCATACTAACATATATGACATTTTCACTATTAATAGATACTCTATTAATAGTGTCTTTATCTGAAATTACATATTCAATTCCTATTTGTTCACAAATCTTCTTTCTTCTTTCTTTAGGTTGATTTATTCCTATAGGAACATATACTGCCCCTGCGAACAAAATCCCAAGCAACCCTATAATCTGCACATAGCCTCTTGGCAATGTTATCCCCACATAATCGCCTTTTTTTACTCCATTTTGAATAAGTTGGGCTGCAAGTTTTAAAGATTTATCGCATAATTCTTTATAAGTTATTTTGTCCCCTGTTTCTGCATCTATAATAGCTACATAATTAGGGTTTAATTTTGCCATATTTATAAAATCTGTATATAAGGTTTTATTAGTATATTTTAAAGGTAATATATCCTTTAGTTCCCTCTCTCTAATAACTCTTTGTTTTTTAGGCAAAACATCATATAATATATCCCAATTATTATTATCAACTAAAAATTCAAGTAATTCTTGTAATGCTGTAAACATGTCATCAATCATTCCTTCGGGATACAGCTCATCTACAGCATCCCAGCACATTACAAGATTTCCATCTACTATATATGTCTGAAAATCAAGCCATACTTGTGGAGTTTGAGAAAGCATATAAGTAATTTTTCCTAAAATTTCTTTAGACTTCTCCGTTTCTAAAGGGTAATCAATATTGCACGCAAAGATGATAGGGGCAACATTATTATTTTTCCCTACTTCCTTATAAATGTCCCTTTGAACTTGCACACCAGAATAAGAGCTATGTGAAACATTTTCTAAAAAAACATCACCAAGCCTTTTAATTCTTCCAAGCACTGTTTCATTTTCTTTTCTTACACACTCAACCAAAAGTAAATTTGTAAAATCAGCAATCATATTCTTTGCATTTCCATTTTCTGTATCACGATTAAATAAAGGCATATTTATTGCAAATTTGTCTTGATTAGTCCATCTTTCAATAATTAATGAATAGCAAGCTAAAAGCACCATAGCTGGTGTTACTTTATATTTTGCAGATTTCCTTTTTATATTTGTCCACAAGAAATTGTCTATTACTTTCTTTCTTCTTGAAAACAAAGTTTGTCCTATAAGTTCAGGTTTTTTCTTTAAAGGTAAATTCGGAGATTCTTTTGGAAATGACAATATTTTATTTTTCCAAAAGATTTCATCCTCTTTTATTGTCTTTTTATCAATATAGTTATCTCTAATATAATCTTTAAACGTGTATTCAGGTGCTGAAGTTTCAATCTCTCTATTATAAATTTTAGAAAGTTCATCAATTAAAATACTTAAACTCATAACATCAGCAATAAGTAAATCTACATCTAAAAATATTCTGTATTTATTATCAGGAAGTAGTACAATATTTAGCCCTGATACTTGGCCATCTTCTACTTGTAACTTTCTGTGCGATAGCTTATTTCTCATATTCACAAGCTCAGTGTCTATGTCATCTTGTTTAAATAAGCGAAAGTCGTATATACCTATTTCTTCTGAAAACGGAGCTTTCATAATTTGCTGTGTTCCGTTTTTATTAAATTTCACCCTTAACATTGGGTTTGTATTTTGTAATATATTCCATGACTCTTTTAGTTTGTGAACATCAATGTTCTCTCCATCTATCTCTAAATAAGCATGACAGCCTACACCACCAAGAACCTGATCGTCTTCTCTTCCGATCCAATAGGCATATTGAACGTCAGTTAATGGGAATTCTTCATCAGCATTGTCCTTAATAGTGAAAATATCTTTATTTTTTCTTATTCTCACCGCTGCGTTCATCACCAAATCTTCCCACTTCTCAATGGTAGGGTTTTCCATAAGTTTTGCAAAAGATACTCCAATTCCAAACTTTCTTAATGCATTTGAAATTTTCATTATCATAATTGAACTTAATCCTTTTTCAATAAGATTATCTTTGTTATTTACATCAGAAACATTCAATTCTCCTTTTACTTGATTTTTAATAGAATCCATTACTTGATCACTTATGATATTTTGTTTCATCTTTAACTGACCTCCATTATTACAAAACTAAATTTCTAAGTTTATCTTTATTTATTTTTCCAACACTCGTCAGCGGCCAACTATCTACATATCTTACCAAATCCGGTAATTTAAAATATGCAAGTCCCTTTTCTTTCAAATACGTTCTTATTTTATTTAAATCAATTTCTTTATCGTTTTTTAATATAAAAACTCCAATCTTTTCACCTAAAATTTCGTCAGGGACTCCTACAACTTGAACCTCTATAATGTCTTTATTTTGAAGCAAAACTTCTTCTATTTCAGATGGTATAATTTTTTCTCCTGCTCTATTAATCATTTCTTTTAATCTTCCAACAATTTGATAATTTCCATCTTTTAATTTTCTTGCCTTATCCCCTGTTTTAAAATAACAATCTTCTGTTATACAGTTTTTGTTAACTTCTTCTAAGCGATAATATTCATATATTGTGTAAGGTCCTCTTACAATAAGTTCTCCATACTCTTCATCTGGCACTTCAATTCCACTGTCATCAACAATCATAGCCTTATCAAATTTGCAAAGCACTTTCCCTTGAGTGTGAAACCTCACGAACTCATTATCATTCAGTCTTGTACAAGTTATTTGTCCTTCAGTAGTTCCATAAAGTTGCAACAATGTACATCCGAAAGCCTTTTCTATTCTTTTTGCCGAAGATGGTTTTAATACCGAACCGCCTATTTGAATTGTTATCAGAGAAGATATATCAAAATCATCTATATCTAAAAATTCAATGCACATGTTTGCAATTGTCGGAACTAATGCAGTAATAGTAACCTTTTCACTTTCAATCAATGGAATAATTTCATCCGGACTAGTAGTTTTACAGATAATTGACTTTCCACCAAATATCAAAGTCCCAATAGTTCCTGGACAACATAATGTAAATTTATGAGCAATAGGCAACGCTGCTAAGTATACAGTGTCTATATTCAATCCTGTTACTAAGCCTAATTGTTCTGATACATAAAGAAGTTCACAATGTTTTAAAGGAATAAGTTTAGATATCCCGGTTGTTCCACTAGATAATAGAAATAATGCTATATCTTTATAATTTGCTTTATTTTTATTGCCAGCTGTTATTTTATTTTTCGCTCTTAAAAACCGAAAATTATTATATTCTTCATTATCACCTAAGATAAAAATTTTTAGATCTATTTCTATTTCTTTCTGTATTTTCCTAATCATCTCAGTATATGAAAAACCTAAATATTTATCTCTTGCAATATATGCTATAGCCCCCGTTTTTTCTAAAATTCCTTTTATTTCGACTTCCCTGTGAGCTGGGAATCCCATAATAGGAATCGCTCCCATTTTAAATAGAGCAAAAGAAATAATTACAAATTCAATAGAATTAGGTAATTGTAATAAAACTTTATCCCCTTTGTTGATATTTTGATTCAAAAGACCTTGTGCATAAAAATCAACTTCATCACTTAATTCCTTATATGTAAGCTCATCAGATTCGCAATCTGAAAGAGCAGTCCTATTTTTGTATTTTTCACTCCAATTTTCTAAAGCTTCTCCCAACGTTATGTGTTTCCATGCATTTTCGTCATAATATCTTTCTAATTGCGCCTTGATCTCTAAATTCATGTTGACCTCCACTAAAAACATATAGTTATTATATAATCTTCAAACAGCTCTTTTATTTCTACAATCTTGCTCTTATTTATTTGTCTATCTCTTATGAGAACTTTACTTTCATATTCTTTAATTATCTCAAAGGAATATTTTAAAATATCTTTAATAGTCAAAGTTTTTATCCATATTTTCTTGACATTAAATATTTCAAATTCTGAAAAATTATATACTTTTATCATTGCACTTATATATAAATTTCTTAATTTCACTAGCAACTTTCTCTGTATTCGTATTAATAAACATATGTCCTCCTTCAATATACTTGTAAGAAAAATCTTGGCTAGTATATTCCTTCCATTTTAAAAGTTCATCTATCGTTAGCTCCTTATCTTCTGTCCCCATAAGCCCAAGTATAGGTACATCTATTTTTGTAATATTAGGATTTACATATGTTTCATCCAATATGAAATCTGCTCTAAGCATTGGCAGAAAAATTTTCATAATATCATTGTTTTCTATTATTTCAGAAGGAGTTCCAGAAAAACGATTTATCCCCTTTATAAATTCATCATCTTCAAGATAATATATAGGATTTTCTTCTTTAAAGCATGGAGCCTTTCCTGCTGAAACAATAATACCTTCAGGCATTCTAAGTTTATTTTCTTTTATTTTTAATACTAATTCATATACTATCTTCGTTCCCAAGCTATGTCCAAATAAATAATACCTGCTTCCTGTAAATATAAATTTTGATATAGAATCATATAGATTGGATAAAATTTCGTCAAATTTATCAATTGGTTTTTCATTTATCCTATTTTCTCTTCCTGGATATTGTGCTGCAAACACTTCAAAACCTTTAAAGTACACTTGCCATTTCTTGAAAACAGAAGCGCCTCCACCTGCATAAGGAAACATAAATATATAACTATCCTCATTCCTTTCTCCTGTTTTATCCTCATTTGAAATGAACCATTCAAACAAACATATCCCTCCTTACTATTTAAATCATTCATACTTATAAAAATATATTTTTAAACATAACTAGGGCGTGTCTGAAAACAAGCTACACACTATATTATTTGGACAAAATAAAAATAGAAGCAAGAAAAGAAGATGGGAGCTTGTCATAACGAGTTGCAACCCTGTGAAAATGCTTGATTTTATTAAAGAAACATTCAACTAAATGGCGTTCTTTGTATACCTACCAGTCACAATTCCAAGGATTCTGAGTATTAGATTTTGGTGGAATAGTATAAGAAGCTCCTTTTGAAGCAATGTATTCTTTAACTTCCTTTGTGCCATATGCTTTATCACCTAAAATATTACTATTTTTTATATCAATTTAGTATGTGCTAAACTTTCTGCCATAGATTATTACCTTCTTTCTATTTATTTTGATGACTTCAATATTCATCATTATATTAAAAAAGGCAATTATGTTTTTGCTTAAGCATTTAATCTCACCCGCATAGCAGGCGGTTTTTAGTTTCAGGCACTAAAGTACCTTCAACTCGTTAAAACATAATTAAATTAGCATATATTGATAATGAAATTCATTATCAATATATGCTAATTATATCACTGAAAATATTAACAGTAAAGCAAAATAATACAACATATTTCTACTATATTTTATCTTTTTCGAGAATATACACAAACTTGTGTAAAATAGTCACCCATTTTTGATTTCCCAATATCATACATAATAAAAAATGATAAACAACGACGATTCTCACGATATTAGATACACCTTCTAGTATTCCGTGGGCAAATAATAATTCAAGACTATCAGTATCATCAACAAATAATTTTTTTATATCTCACTTTACACTATTTTTTAAATTTATTCTTTATATACCAAGGTTTACAGAGTTCTTTTGAATAAAAAACAATGACCCCCTATTTCATGTTATAATTGAATCTCTTACCAAACAAAAATCACATGAAAGGGTGTCATTGTCTTGAGTTCAATTATAACTTATTTATTTTTATATAATCAATACCTTTTGAAAGTAATTTCCCAACTACTTTTATTTATTGCTAAATATATTCCTCTTAAGCAGTGGACTTTTGAGGATTCACATAGTCCTAAATACCAGAAATTTAAAGTGGATAAGCTGCCTAAAATTATTCATTTTGAGAAGGCAGACTATAAGCTTCTCTTAGCTTACTATAAACATAAATACAATAAATTAATCAAGCCCGTTCAAAGACGTAATGGAAAATCCATCCCTGAAGATATTGTATGTCCCAGGTGTGGTGCACCGAACCATTATATTTACGACAATAATGGTAATAGAGGTCAGTTTCAGTGTAAAGTCTGTGGTCAGAACTTCAATGAAAGCAATCACGCTGATAAATCTATGGTATTTCTTTGCCCTTACTGCGGACATACCCTTTCACCCAAGAAAGACAGAAAGCACTTTCGCATACATAAATGTGTTAATCCCGAGTGCTCCTACTATCAAAGCAATCTTACCAAATTGCCTAAAAATCTGGATGTTTCCGATAAACACAAGTACAAGCTTCACTATATCTATCGTGAATTTACAGTAGATTTCTTCAAGATGGACTTACATGCACTTCCTAAAAGTACTATTAACTTTAAGTACAAGAAATTCAATGCCTATATCATGGGATTATGTCTTACTTATCACGTAAATCTTAAATTATCTACTAGACAAACTGCTCATGCTTTAGCAGAAGTATATGGCATAAAGATTTCACATACAATGATCGCCAACTATGCTATGACTGCTGCCGCGGTTATCAAGCCTCTTACGGATACTTTTGACTATAAACCTTCTAAAATTCTTTCTGCTGACGAAACTTATATCAAGGTTAAAGGCATAAAACACTACGTTTGGATTGTCATGGATGCATGTAAAAAGTCTATCCTTGGCTACCAGGTATCTGATACCAGATCTGTAGGTCCATGTATCCTAGCCATGCGCATGGCTTTTGAGAAGTTCAAAGAATTTCCTAATAAAGCCCTGAAATTTATTGCAGATGGCTACAGTGCCTATCATCTTGCCAGCCAACAATGCAAGCTCATGAATGGCTGAGATTTTGATGTTACTCACGCCCTCATCCTCATAATTACTGGAAACCACTAAATGAGTTAGACATTTTAACTAATGCAGGCAATATGCCTGCCAAGAAGAACCGTATAATTTAAGTCCTGTCTGTTTTTAGATTTTTCGGCCGGAGATACAACTTAGCCACCCTTCGGGCTTGCCCTTGATGGAGTTACAAATAAATGCTAGAATGCTGTGAACAAGACGGTAAAATCTATCTGTTTTTGAGTTTTTTGCCGTCGGTGTATCCTCCAGAGCATTTATTTGTTACGCAGTCAAGGGTGGCGGGGTACATTAAAAATCCTATTTCTAGTTAGATCCCTAAAGTCATAATTCTAATTTCCCTTGTTTCTGTTTTTTCATAACTTACTTTACACTATCTAAATTTTATCCCAACGCTATCATTACTAATACTCCCATCTTATTTAAAGCTATACATTGCACATAAGTTTGGGAATTAATTGGTAAGTAAAGATATCTTTATAATAAGAATGTTCTTTTACTCTTGAAATAATATTCTTATAGCTTGAACTTCCAAATTCCCACCACTACTGCTGCTACCTGTAGATAATCCAGAAGTTTCAGATATTCCAGAGATAACAAAATACTAATCTTTTATCTTTCAAAAAAATAAACACAAAATAAACAGCTAACCCACAAGATAAGCTGCCTGTTCTGTTCAAAAATGTTTTAAGTTATACATATGTATGCTATTTTAAACAAAAAAGCAGTATAACTAATAATAGATATCATAGTATTTGCCGCCCCTCTAGAACTGACCAGTGAAAAGCAAAAACCTCCCACAGGTAATGGAAATAATAGATATTCTGGCTTTTCATTTAATAAATCAAATAACATATGCAGTGCATATCCAAGTGCAAACCAAACGGCAAACTCACCTGCAATGAGCCATACTCCCATGGTCATGGTCATAAAGCCTAATAAGCTATGCATATATTTTCTATGACCTGTTATTCTTCCCAAAACTATTGAGCCAATTATAAATATAATACCTATTATTTTCAGTGGCCCGGGCATATTTTTACTTATTAAATTTATAACATTGTAATGAAACATATATGTATCCGCCAGATATAATCCTAACAACAAAATAGCCATATGTATAATATCACTTATAACATGGCCGGCTTTAGACATTTTCAAATCTGCATCTGTGGCATATGATCCCAGTACCACAAAACCCAAACCTATAATAGAAGTTTCTATACTTGTTTTAGGAACTAATAAAAACGCCGCTCCGCAAAGTCCCACCGCTGCATGTGTCTTTCCCGTCATAATTACCTCCAAAAAATCACTTCATTTTCTATTAGGTTTCTTTTCTTGTTCTTAAAAAGCAAGCTTAGAAACCTTTGTTTGAAGTATATATCAACTAAATTATCGAATGAATTTAGTTAATATATATATTTTTTATACAATGTTTTTAATTTATTAACATTGTATATATTGTATATTATGATATTTCTCATATTCCAAATATGGGTTTCATAAAAGGTATTTTTGCTTTTTGATAAATATTTATATCCCCGACAATCTTTAACTCTTTTAAAACAAATACTTTAACATTGTTATATTTATAAATATCATATAGCTCCTTGTCTACTATATCCGTTTCAAATGAAGCCTTAATTTTAACGGTTTTTACATCATTATGAATGTTACCACAATCGCAATCTATTGATGTATTTTTAATGAATACCATAAAACATAGATTTTTACTCTGAACATAATTCAGAGCCTTATCGTCGATTTTTACCATAGTTATTACCTTCCCATTCGTTATATTCTTATTTACCCTGCTGAGCATTAAATAATATCCTCTATTTGAGGAACATATTAACAGTAAAAGATTAGTGATTTATTTATTAATCTATCGGATTTAATCTTTGCATTATTGTGACTCTTGTTTCAATTGAGATGTGAATATTCGTTTAAATCACCGAAATAATACTAATTATATATAATTAATATGTAGTTTTTATGAAGATACACCTGCAATACTAAAAGGTTTCAGCAAATAAAATTTACCAAAACCTTTTACAATTAAATATACTATGCCATTCGAAACTGTATACCAAAACCTTCACGTGGATATTTCCAATCAATATTATCATGGCTGCAGCAAATACGACATGCTCCACATTCAAGACATCCCTCATAACTGACAATAATATGTCCATCTTTCCATTGGTAAACATGAGCCGGACAGATGTGAGTACAGATTTTCTCCCTGCAATTTTCACATATCTTAGGGTCTTTAATGGCAAGGTGTGAGGCAGTATCAACATTATAGATATTTAAGAACAATTTATCATCAATATTTACTTTATTTTTAATATCACTCATTATTTCACCGCCCTAAATAGTTTAAACCCATCTTTAACTAATCCCCATAATGAACTTCCTTTAGTCATCTGTTTAATAATGAGTTTTTGTTTATCTTTTTTGGATACTCCATCTACTGTAAACATTTCACTCATTGCTTTGTTAGCTGCTGGTATATAATGATTAAAAAAATGTGGATTTTCTTCAAGCACATGAGAAGCATTTTCATACTTTTTTAAATCTTTCATAATAAAACTGTCTTTAATTAGCTTTTGATAATAAGAAAGTGTACGTTCACTGAATTCATCCAGTTTCTTTGCACGTATTATAGTTTCTGCAGCAAGACGTCCAGATGTCATTCCAAGATTTGAACCCTCCCGATGAATACCATTTACAAACTGGGCAGCATCACCTACCAGTATAACACCATCTCCTACTAATTTAGGTATACTTTTATATCCACCTTCCGGAATTAAATGTGCATAGTACTCACGGGATTCACTATCAGCAATTAAAGGCCTTATCATTGGATGCTGTTTTATATATTCAAGCAGCTCATAGGGCTTTATTTGTTTATTAGCCATCTGGGAAAGCAAGGCACCACAGCCAATTGATATATGTTCCTTAATTCCCGTAACTCTAGGAGCCATATTTGCAATAAAAGAATCAGAATTTCAATTGGGATATTTCATCTTGTCGCTGATTGCTATTGTTTTATTACAAGCAAGTTCTAACTTGCTTAGTGACCACGATGATTTTAAAAATGGGGTTGATACAAAAAATTCTTATGGTTCAAGTGGTGTTATACTTAAAAATCTATTGACATCAAAAAAGGTATATGCAGGTGGACTTATTTTATTAATCTTAGGAGCTTTTGTAGGAATATTTTTATCATATAAAAGAGGATTATTTGTTTTGTTCATAGGATTAATAGGTACTCTAGCTGTATATTCATATACTGGAAAACCTTTATCTTTAAAGTATAGAGGGTTAGGTGCTCCTCTTGTATTTTTAACATTTGGTCCGTTAATGTTAATAGGCTCCTATTATGTACAAGCACAAAATATAAGTATGGCAGCATTTCTTATTTCCATACCTGTTGGTCTGTTAACTACCGCAATCTTACATGCTAACGATATAAGAGATATACATTATGATAAAAAGGCAGGAATAAAAACTTTATCTATAATGGTTGGAAAAAACAGTGCCCAAAATATCTATTCCGGTTTTGTAATTTTATCATATGTTTCTATAATAATAATGTGTATTTATAGAATACTTCCAATTTGGAGCCTATTTTGTTTAATTACTGTACCTACAGCCTAAAAATCTAAAAAAGCTATACTCTGTATCAGATTCACCTTCAGATGTAGTATACCTTGATAAGGACACAGCACAACTTCAGGCACAATTTGGTATTATACTGATTCTTTCGCTGTTAATACCTTTCGTTGTAAATTTAAGGGGGTAAAATTTTGGAAAGAAATAATACTAAATATTTATTTATCACAATATTCATTGCCGCTATCTTGTGGTATGTAATGTTTGTAATAAAACCTATCAACTTCTGGCTGGAAATGAGTTTATCTATTATTTTTTTAGTATTTATATCATTAATTGTAGATAAAAAAATTATCCGAGTAGATAAAATAACATTAAAAAATATTGTAATTGGACCATGTGAAGAAATTTACTGGCGTGGCTTTATCCAAAATACACTATCAAAAAAATTGGGAGAAAATAAAGGGTACATTCTAACTGCACTTATGTATGCAGGAGTTCATATTATTACAGGGAACATGATGCTTGTCATAGCTGCTCTTGTCTGTGGAATATACTGGGGATGGATGTACAAAAAGCAAAAGAGTCTCTCCAGTGTAATTATATCTCATGCCATTTGGGACTTAACCATATTTGTTTTACTTCCTATTATGTAAAAGAAAGGATAATTTATGAATAATAATACTAATATATATAATATTTTCTCATCTATTGCAGATAACTATGATAGGCTTAATACTATATTAACATTAAATATTGACAGCTATTGGAGAAAAAAAGCTATTAGACTATGTAATCTAAATAAAAGCCATAAAATATTAGATGTATGCTGCGGAACAGGTAAAATGATAGAACATGCTTGTAAAACTGTAGGTAAAAACACTGAAGTTATTGGATTGGACTTTAATGAACAAATGCTCAGTGTGGGAAATGTCAAACTTAATCAATCTATTAAAGATTATAAATTCAAATTAATTAAAGGAGATATACTAAAACTTCCCTTTGAGGATTCAAGTTTTGATCGTGTCACTGTTGCTTTTGGCTTGAGAAATGCAAAAAATAAATTAAAAGCCTTATGTGAAATTTACAGGGTTTTGAAATGGGATGGAAGATTGGTTTGTCTGGAACTGTCAAATTCATCGCTTCCTGTTTTCAAGAATCTGTATGCTGTATATTTCAATTATCTACTGCCCATTATAGGATATTTAGGTACAGGAGATAAAACTGTCTACTATTATCTTAGGGATTCAGTAAATAGCTTTATGTCAAAAGTCGAACTTCAATCTACTTTCCAACAAGTTGGCTTTATTGACACTGGTTATTTATCCCTTACAGGGGGTATTGCTGCAATTCACTACGGAAATAAAAAATTACTGTAAAGACATCTCTAAAAAAAGGTTACAATATTTTGAAATATTGTAACCTTTTTATTACTTGATAGGTATGGATACCTTAAAAGTTGTACCCTTATTCAATTCACTTTCAACGGTTATTTTACCTTTATGTGCTTCTACTAAGGATTTAGTTATTGTAAGCCCTATTCCTGCTCCCCCTGTAAGTCTGTTTCGTGATTTATCAGCTCTGTAAAATCTTTCAAAAATATATGGAAGATCTTCTTTTGGTATTCCCTGTCCATTATCTTGAACTATTAGTTCAAGATACTCATTTTTATTATCCACCTGAATTAGAACTTTGCCGCCCTGCCTTGTATATTTTAAAGCATTTGAAATTAAATTTATTATTATTTGGCTTATCTTATCTTTATCAGCACAAATGAATATATCTCTACTATTAAAAATAAAATCAATTTCCTTGCTTACATATTCATTTTCAAAATTGAGCATAATATTTTTAACTACTTCACTTATGTTAAACTCAGATTTATTTAATATAAGATTCTCTCCCTCATACTCAGCAAGCTTTTCCAAATCATTTACCATACGATTTATTCTCATTATTTCTCCATGACAGCTGTTAATTCTATCTTGTGTGGGCTCCCATATTCCATCTAATATGGCTTCCATATGACTTTGCAGTGTGGTAAGAGGTGTTCTAAGCTCATGAGAGACATCTGCAGTAAGCCTTTTTCTTAAATTTTCCTGGTTTTGCAGTGTTTCTGCAAGATTATTTATTGTAGATGTAAGATTATTTATTTCAATAATATTAGAATTTTCATTAATCCTGGTACTGTAATCGCCTTTTGATATTTCTTCAGCAGATTCTATAACACGCAAAATTGGCCTGCTCAAACTCCCTGATATAATTACACCTAATATTAAAGCAAGACACAATGATATAATTCCCACACTTATTAATATTCTGTTTAAAGTACTTAAAAACATCAGATCCCTATCACTATAGTAAAAAGGACCATAATATCCAATTATGGCAGTGCCTATTTTTTGAGAATTTTTCATAAGAGGGTATTCATCTTGTTTATAACTGCCTTTCCAATTTGGATAAAGCTTCATCATATTTTTTGACATATGATCAAGCATTGCTTGACACATACCATTATTGTATGAAGTTGCATTCCAAATTGTTTTCCCTGATAAATCTTTTACAGTAAGTATAATTCCATTCTCAAGTGCATTTATACCAGTAGTCTCTATTACATCTTTGTTCCATCCATAACTACTGTATTGCTGAACTAGAGAATTTATTATATTCTGGCTGGTATGTTCATGGGTTTGTATGACATAATTTTTAAATTGTTTCTCCAAGAAAAAGTTGGCTAGTATACTAATTAAAACTACACAAATCAGCGCTACAAGAATATATGAAAAAGACAACTTTCTTTTTAGGCTTCTCTGCATGCTATTCACCGCCAAATCTATAACCAACTTTATATACGGTTAAAATGTATTTAGGTTCTCTAGAATTATCTTCAATTTTTTGTCTTAAATTTTTAACATGAGCATCTATAATTCTGTCAAATCCATTGAAATCTTCCTCAAGAGCTAAATTTACTAACTCTTCTCTAGTAAAAGTCTTTTGAGGATATTTTACTAGTGTCATTAATATATTATACTCACTAGAGGTTAAATTCACAGTTATTCCATTTTTCCTTACCTCATGTTTGATGACATTTAATACTAAGTCTCCATTATTAAATGATAAAATATTTGAAAGTGGTATTGCCTCCTCTTCAGTTCTTCTTAAATGTGCCATAACCCTAGCCACCAGCTGTTTAGGGCTAAAAGGCTTAGTTACATAATCATCAGCTCCAATATTAAAGCCTTCCAATACAGTTTTTTCATCCACTTTAGCAGTTAACATAATTATTGGAACTCTGGATTTTTTTCTTAACATTTTGCATATATCTTCACCAGATATGTCCGGAAGCATTAAATCTAATACAATTAATGCAGGGCTAATCTTTTCAAATAATTTCACTGCCTCAGTACCGTTATACGCTGAATGAACTTCATATCCCGCCTTCTCCAAATATGCCCTTATAACATCTACTATTTTTTGTTCATCATCTACCACAAGAATTTTCTTTGGAGATATCACATTAACACCCTCCTCAAATAAAAAATTAATATAATAATTATATTAATTTTTTATGTAGAAATTATGAAGTTAAATCATTCATATAATATAATTGCTTTTTCCCCTTCCGCCACATGATATAAAGTATCAGAACACTTACCATACCTACAATAACATCTCCTGTTAAAAAAGCAATATTAGATGATGTAAATATTGACATTATATATGGGATACCATCCCAAAGTGCATGGAGTATAACTACAGTTATATATGCTTCAATTACCCTTACATTTATTTTAGTATTTCCACGGGAACATTGACTTACAATGGTGCCCCCTAATATTGCTGTCCATGTGCCATGGCCTAGTGGAGATAATATTCCTCTTAGCAAAGTGGTATATACAACCAAAGACAAACTACCTCCCGCTCTTAAAAAAGTTGTAAAAACATATCCTGAACTTTCTAAAGCCGCAAAGCCCATGCCAGCAGCAGCACCCAGAATAATTCCATCTATCCTCAAACTATTACATCTATGTCTTATTAAAATCAGAACACCAATAATTTTTGTAAATTCCTCAATGATACCAACTATGAGTACAGATTTTAAATCAAGACTATTTATAAAAATGGGTTCTATTATTCCTGCTGAAAAAGTTCCTAAAAATCCTCCATAAAAAAAACTTGCTAAAATGTCTATCATCCTTACCCTGCTAAAATAGCGTCTTTCATAAAAAAATGCCACATAAGTCACTGGTATAAGAAAATTTCCCAGTATAACTATAGCTGGAAATATATTGGGATTATGTGTAAATATCAAAACTGCTAATCCAATGATATAAGTTACAAAACCTACTATAAGTAATTTATACCAATTATATCGTTTCTTAATTTTTTTACCTTTATTTATTGGTACATGTTTCTTCATGTTAGTATATCTCCTTTATTTTTATTCTCTGGTATGCTTCCTTTTTAATAAAATTATTATCTACTTTCATAAGGAGAATATACTAAATAACTTTAAACAACTTAGATATAATATTACCTTATACTTTCTTCATATCCATTAACAATAATCTCTAACTTTCATGTTTACACTTTATGTATAAGTATAGGATAACTGGATATAATGCTTAATATCACAAAAATACTTTACATCTCACTCAATTTAATATATTTTAATAAAAGCCCTGGAGTCACCAGGGTTTTTTATATAAAGATTTTTAGTAATAGCAAAAATAGTATGATTATTGTTAAATCATACTATTTGGAGTGTGAATTTGGAAAAATTAAACTTACTTTAGGTTGTAAAGAATTACTTTAGGAATGTTGACCTTTTTAATTCTAAGACTACTTATCTATTCACGTTTAATAATTGCATGGAAAGATTCAATACATATATTATCTTAATTACCTACACAATGTGTGAGAAGCTTAAGAGAAACTCAACTCTATCTCAATTTTCTTCTGCTTCTCTGTTAACCTCGCCTCTTGCTAGCGAGGCTAACACGCCAAGAACACAGAGTACGACAAATATTATAAACGCCGTTCTTAAACTGAGCATGAGCTGATCGACATATCCTGCTGAGCCGATTGACAGATTTCTCATTAAGATTGAAGTAATGAGTGAAATAATAGCTATACTGATAGACTGGCCAAGTAGCCGCATGTTACCCATAATTGAAGATGCGACACCGTATAATGTCCGATCAACCGAACTCATTATGGCATTGGTATTGGGTGAGGAAAACAGAGCAAAACCAAGTCCTATAAACGCCAAATTAAGAATTATCATTACAATTGGGGTCTGAGTACTTAGAAAAATGAAGAAGAATAGACCCAATGCAGAGATCCCCATTCCCAATGAAGCAAGAACCGCAGGTTTTATCTTATCTGATAATGTACCCGTAACCGGAGAAAGCACAGCCATAATGATCGGCTGAACCAATAAAATAAGTCCTGAAGTAGCCGTATCAATTTTCAGCGCGGTTTGCAGATATAATGATAACATAAAGCTCAAAGCGAATGTTGCACTATAGTTAATTAACGTTGCTAAATTAGAAAAAACAAAGGGTCTGTTTTTGATAATACTTTCAATGGGAATGAGTGGATTAGAATGGTTTTTCTCGTATAGGAAAAATACGATCAATAATAAAATCCCTACAGCAAAACTAACTTGATAAAGTAAGCCGTTCGTTAGAGCAGTTAACCCAAACAATAATAAGACCTGAGCTGCTATACACAAAATAATTCCCCATATATCAAATTTAGTGGCAATCCCTATCCATTCCCCCTTCAATTTCCATACGGTCATAACAATAATAATCAAAGCAATCAGCAGATTGAAATAAAATACACCACGCCATGTAAATACACTTGTGATCAAACCTCCCAATACAGGACCGCACGATAATCCGATGTATGTTGCCGCGGCGTTTAATCCCAATGCTTTACCTCTAGATTCAGGCGGTACTACTGATGTTAAAATAGCCATCGAATTGCTGAATATCATTGCGCTAGCAATTCCTTGCAAAATTCTAAAATATACCAAGGCGACCAGAGACGTCGCTAAAGCACAGGCTAGAGATGAGGCTGCCAGAAATATCATGCCAATTAAGAATATTTTTTTTCTTCCAAACTGGTCTGCCAAGCGTCCAAAGGGCAGCAAAAAAGCGGCAGATGAAAGTAAAAAACCACAAACCACCCAGTTCAGCAAATTTTGGTTGCCACCGAACTCAATACCGATAGAGGGAATGGCAAGGTTAATGGCGTTGCTTATAAATGGAGTAATAAAAGAAGTAATCATTACAATTACCAAAGTAATCCTCGTCTGACTGTTGCTGCGTTCCATGTTAACTACCTCCTTGAAATTATTAGAAGTTATCTCTTTTTTCTTCATGTAAGTTGATTATCACTTATTTCAGTACCAATATCGTTTGTCGTTCTCAATCTGTTTTTTATAAATATAACCCTTATTCATGAAATGCTTGACATCCTTAGCAGTCGTAGATTTTTCTACATAGAGAATGTTACAACTTCTTATAATTTTACAACAATTTATAAGTAAATGATACCATTATAATTACATATTACTAGTACCTCAATTAGAAATAACTCCGTCCATGCATACATCATATTTTCCCATAGGAACCTTATCTAAAATCTGAAAACTATATGCAAGTCCAATTTTTTTTGAATCATTTCTAAGTTTTTTTAAAAATCTATCATAATATCCTCCCCCATAACCCACTCTGCCGCCACTTTTATCAAAAGCCAGCCCAGGTACATAACAAATATCAATAGATGTTTCTTCCACTTTCAAATTTGTATTTTGGGGTTCTAATATTTTATAGGCTCCTTCTTTTAATTCATTAAAATCATATATTCCAACAGCTTCCATATATCCACTTTTATACATTACTTTAGGAACACAAACCAACTTTCCATCTTTTAAAGCTGCCTTTATTATATTATGGGTATCTGCCTCACTTTTATAACTTACAAATATAAATACACTTTTTGCTTTATTATATTCTTCACTTTTTATAACTTTTTCAAATATTATGCTGTCCAATTTTTCTTTTTGCCAATTACACAAATTATCTCTTTTTTCCTTCATAATTTTTCTTATATAAAATTTATTCATCTCCACCATCTTCTTTTCTAAGTTCTTGTATTCTCTCACTTATTACATCCACCGGAGTTACATCAGACACAAGACTATACCTGTAATTTGCAGCCGCAGCCTCTATTATAACCGCTAAATTCCTTCCTGGCCTTATAGGAATTTTCAATTTCCTTACAGGTACATTCAGTATATCCATATACTCCTTGTCTATACCCAACCTATCATAATTTTCATCTTTTTTCCATTGTTCCAGACATATAACAAGACCAATATTCTTTGTTTTAAGTACAGAACTTAACCCATAAAGGGCAGAAATATCAATTATACCCATACCTCTCACCTCTATCATTCCCGAGGTGATGTATGGAGAAGTTCCATTTAGTACTCCATCTATTTGTTTTACATCCACTGCATCATCAGCTACTAGTCTATGTCCTCTCTTTATAAGTTCCAAAGCAGTTTCACTCTTTCCTATACCGCTTTCTCCTGTTATAAGTATACCTATACCGTACACATCCATTAAAACACCATGAAGCCTTGTTTCAGGAGCCAGCTTAACATCTAAATAATTCATAAGTCTATTTATAAATCTTGTGGATATATTATTGGTTCTAAGTATCCATCTTTTATTTTTAATAGCACTTTCTAAAAATTCCTTGTGGGGTATTAGCCCTCTGGTAACTATAGTTCCCGGATTATCAAATTCAAAATATTTTTCCAATCTTTTTTTTCTAAGATCTGGCTGCATGGCATCTAAAAAACTCCATTCAGCTTTTCCTACTATCTGAACTCTTTCATTGGCATAATAATTATAAAATCCACTAAATTGAAGTCCCGGTCTATTTATATCACTTACATTTATTTCATTTACATTTTTCCCTTTATTTATAACCTCTAGTTCTAAATCTTTTATTATATCTTCTATTGTTACTGACATGTTTTCACCTCTTATTAGTTTCAGTTATTGATTTAACTTTATTTTGAATAAATTATTTTATATTGTCAACCTTTTTTAGACATTCCCCTATTTAAAAAATTATTAAAGTTTAATAAAAGCTTTACATCCTTTATGTAAACATTCATTGTTGATTTTTGTATTATATTGTATATTAATGACTAATAAAAGATGTGTTTATTTATCTATTATCTGTTAAAATATATAGAAGTAGTATAGTTTTTTCCTGGAGGAGTAATGTAATAATGAAAACTTATTTAAAAAATTTGGACATAGAAATAAATCAACTAAAACAGACTTTATACATATTAATGAAAACAAGAGATCTTACCGACGATATAGTTGTTAAATGCAGCAAAAAATTGGACAAGTTAATTTTAGAGTACCAAAAAAATAATTTCAAAGAATAAAATACATCACCTACAAAAGTAAAAGAACAGCATAAAAACATACTGTTCTTTAATTACATCTACACTATATTATATTTCCTTTAAATTCAAACTTAAGCTTCTAGCAAGTATTCCTACAATAACAGCAGCGATGATTCCATCTACCATATGATGAATAAACGTACCCGCTCCTATAACTACAAGAACTTTATACATAGTAAATCCAAAAGGTATTACAGCTATGGCTTCAAGTACAGCATGTATAGGTGAAGTAAATAATACTACATTTCTAAAAGAAATTCCTCTTTTCAGCATATAGGCACCTGCTAGTCCAACAAATATATGACTACAAGCTCTTGCAGCTATTACAGCTGGTGAGGTTATCAAAAATCCAAGGACAGAGCCTATGCCTACCATTACTGCTGCAAAAGGACCTAAAAACATGGATAAAAACATAGGTACATGAGAAGCTAGTGTAGCAGTAAAAGGTCCTGCTTGTATCTTTAAGAACCCAAAAGTAGTAGGAATTATAATAGCTAAAGCAGTTAAAAGTCCTGCATAAGTAAGTTTTCTTACATTGTTATTCATCTTTTCTCCTCCACAACAAATGTATATACACCAGTATACTCTAATTTATTATTAATGTAAACAAAAACACCTCAGATATTATGAAATAAATATATTTCTTTATTTTCCATGATATCAAATATTACATATCCCTCTTTTTTTTCCAATACAGATGATTTTAATAATTTTTCTACATCTATAAAAAATTTTTCTATATGATACTTTTTAGATAATTTTATATTTTCTTTTTGAATTTTTTCTTTTATGTAATCTTCTTCTCCTTTACTCTTTTCCCTTACTAAAAAATCAGGAAGCCATTTTTTCTTATTGAATTTTAAATAATCATATTTTATTATCTCCTTAAGTTCCATACTGCTTTCATTAAAATATTCTTCCTGAAATTCTAAAAATACTTTATAGTAATCTACAGAGGATATACTCCTATTAAAATATCCTTTATCATGGAAAAACATCGCAAGACTATAATAAAAATCAAAGGGCTGTTTAAATTTGAAAATAAAATACTTTATTATATTTGCAAACTTTCCGGAATTATAATATTTATCTACCATATGTTCTATTTTTTTCAAAACTGTAATTTCATCATAGGTTATATGATTGGTTCTTAGAATTTCATAAGGGGCATAGGGAGAATACACCATTTTCCACTTTTTAGCCTCCTCTCTCATAGGGGAGCCTTTTAATAACTTTAAAAATCCCATTTGGATCTCTTCTGGCTGCAGGGAATACACCTTATTAAAGGATTTTTTAAAAGATTTAAAATCTTCACCTGGAAGTCCTGCTATCAAATCTAAATGCTGTTTTATATTATTATTTGCTTTAATTTTTTTTACTTTATCTTTTATATCTTTAAATTTAACATATCTGTTTATATTATTTAACACATTTTCATTGGTAGTTTGAACTCCAATTTCAAATTGAATTCTTCCCTTTGGGGATTCTTTCAATAGCGCTATTTCTTCTCCCGTAAGAATATCTGCAGAAATTTCAAAATGGAAAGTAGTTTGCGTATCACACTCTATTATAAATTTCCAAAGTTCTAAGGTGAATTTAGGATTACAGTTAAAGGTTCTGTCTACAAATTTTATAAGAGCTATATTTTTATCTATTAAAAATTTAATTTCTCTCTTTACCCTTTCTATATCTAAAAATCTAACTTTATGGATAGTGGAAGAAAGACAGTATTTACATGAAAAAGGACATCCTCTGCTGGCTTCATAATATACAATTTTATTTTTTAAATTATCCTGCTCTTCATAGGGGAATGCTATCTTATTCATATCCATTAATTCTCTCTCTTCATTTAAAAACATTTTGCCTTGCCATTTAAAGCAAAGTCCTTTTATTTCTTTTAAATCCAAAAAAAATTGAGAATCAATATTTTCTTTCCCTTTGTTGAAATACTTTATCTGAAACTCTACAAATTCATAGTAGGTATTTTCCCCTTCTCCCATTATTATATATTCTCCTGTCATATTCTTTAAAATATTACAGCTGTCATAGGATACTTCAGGTCCCCCATACAATATTTTAATGGAGGGATTTACAAGTTTAATAAGTAAAGCTAATGATTTAATATATTCTATATTCCATATATAACAGGAAAAAGCCACTATGTCAGGCTTCTCATCTATAATTTCCTCTAATATCTTTTCTCTCCTGTCATTTATAGTAAATTCTCTTATAACACAATTATAAGGGAGTTCTCTAGTATAGGCTTTTAAATATCTTACTGCCAAATTACTGTGAATAAATTTTGAATTAAGCGCTGTTAACAGTATCTTCATATGTTCATTTCCTTTCTCCATCCATGCTAAACCGGATTTTTCCTCTGTGCTTTTATATAATAAAGCCCATCTGAATTTTTTAAATCTAGAATTTTAAAATATTTATCTAATAATTTTACTGTATTTTCCTTAGAATTATTTTTCAAAATATTAAAATCTCTTATTTTTATTTTTTTTATTTTTCCTCCTGGAATTAAAATTTTTACATGTCCATTAAAAATCTTATTATAGCCTTTATCTACATCCCATATATAAAGCAAACCATCTTCCTTTAAATACTTACAGATATCTTTTATAAAATTTTTCTTTTTAAAATTAAGCCATAGTTTATTAAATGAAAATAACAATATACAGTTATCATAATAATCCTCTTTTATGTTCTCCTCTTCTTCCTTTCCATTTATATATTCTACATTTATATTATCATTGAATTCCTTGTATATATTATATATTATACCTTCATTATGAAGCCCCACATCTAATAAATTTCCTCTGAATATTTGGTTCTCCATATTTATGAATATAGTTTTACTCATTTATATCACTATCCTTTATCAATATAGGGGAAGCACCGCCTCACTATATATGTTCTTGAAAAATATAAAAAATCCTCCCTTTTATGGGAGAATTTTAAAGTTTTTTACTTTTTCATAGTATTTAATCATAAAGCCTGCGGTAGTCCTCTGAGCTTCTTTTAAAATAACTGAAGCTATTTTACCATACTTTTCATTTATAGACTCTATATTGCTATTTTTTATATAAATACTATTTGCCATTATAGCATTATTTTTTATAAAATCTTCTAGCTTTTCATATATTATAACTCCATCTTCTGCTATAAAAGAATAATCTGTCATAAGTCTGCTTATTATCCAGAGTTCAAACTTTCTATGACTGTTTAAAAGCCTATTATTCACATGATGTGGAACTGTGACATCCTGAACAAGGTGGCAGGATGCACCGAAATAAAATAAAGCTTTTTCTATTTGACCAATATTAAAAAGCTGTAGGGACTGACTATAATATTTTCTACATTCTGTCAGTGCATCTGAAAATCCATATAATCCTTTTTCTCTGTTTACATGATAAAAATGATTGGAACTCTTAAAGTCCTGATCCGCCCAGGTTACTCCTGCATTTAAAGCTTTTATATATTTCCTAAAAAAATTATATTCCTCTTGGTATCCATCATTTTGTAATATTGCAATAGATTGTATCATTATGAATTTATGAACGGTACAATTGGTTTTCATAAGTTTTTTCTTAATGGGATTTACTGCAAAAAATATTCTCTTTACAGCATTTCCATAGGTTCTCTCAATTTCATGCTTCATTTAAAAAATAATCTCCTCATTACTGAATTTGAATTTTTAAAATTAATATAACACATAGTACTGATACAAAGATTATATATGGGTAAATATTCCTGTCCGATTTTATGTGTTCATCAATTTTGCCTTTGTTTATACTATATAAATAACCCTTATTTTCGTCAAGTGCCAATAATTCTTTGTTAAATATTCTCATACTTGAAATATTAGTTTTATCGTTAAACTTAATTTCCTCCATAGGCGATCCCATTCCCCTAAAACTGTATACTATACTATCTGACTTATCCCAAAAAAATATACAATTCTTTAGGGACAAAACTCCTTCTCTGTCTACGGCAAGTGTACCTATAGTTCCTACAGTTTTATGCTGATATAAAGGTGCCGGAGGATTGGTACTTGGATGAATGGCCAGTATAAATTGCAGAGGAGAATTTTTGACACTCTTGAATTTAGGCGAAGTAATAGGATCTCCCCCGCTGTAATCTGGCCACCCATACCATACCCCTTTTTTGATCTCATATATATAATCCGTGTCTCCTATAACGGGTCTGCTTCCTCTATTTTCCATTCCCCCTAGAGTACATATAAATTTACCTTCACTTGTAAAATCCATTCCATTTACATTTCTTATTCCCCATGCAAAAGTTTCACTGCTGCCCTGAGTTAAGTTATATCTTATAATAGAAGCATTCCCTGGAAAATGTTTTGGAACTATCTGCCCCTGTACACTTTGGGTATTATAGCTTTGAAAAGCTCCCCTCTTTTCTTTTCCAAAATTTATACCTTTTAAGGTTATATCTGCTGGAGTAACGTCATGAGCATAAAGGTTATTCTTTACCCATACATTATCTTCTCCTACTACTGCGGAATTGGTTGCAGCTCCTATGGATATGTACATATACCCATTTCTTATTCTTACCAAACTATCCTTATAATCTCCATAATTTGGCATGCCACTTACAAGTATGAAATTCTTATCCTTTTCTATAGAATATCCATATACTTTATCCCCAGAGGAATAGTATAAATTCCCCTTATAATAATCCAGACTGCAAATATTTAAACTTGAATCCTTCAATATATTATAACTTTCTCCATGATTTTTTATAATTTGTATCCTATTCTTATAGGCTATGTAATAATTATCTTTTTCATCCTTCACAAAGTCAACTGCACCTTTTAATCCTCTATATTTTAAGTTACAGCTTAAAGTAACATCTTTTATTTCAATTTTAATTTTTGAATGAGTTTTATAGAAATAATATTTAAGCATACTACCTGACAGAATTACAACTGCAATTATAGATAAAAATTTTAGTAACTTTTTCATATATAGTACTCTCCTTAAAATATACATATCACTAAATATATATTAGAAAAATTCACACATATGAGTAAGTATTTAAAAATCATTCTCCCCTCTTAATTATTAATTTAAGAAGAATATACTGCATGTTATCATCATAATTATTAATATTAAATAATTATATCTAAAAATACTATAATTTAAAAACAGGAGTTTTTATGAAAAGAGACCGATTTTTAAAAAGTTCACTTATTTTAATTTTTGCAAATTCAATCACCTCTGTATTTGCATTTATATTTTCTATAATATTATCTAGAAAACTAGGTGCAGAGGGCATGGGCCTTTATGGGCTTATAATGCCTGTATACGACTTATTTGTATGTCTGCTATCGGGAGGTATGGTAACAGCCTTATCCAAAGTAGCCGCTGTATATTTTAGCAAAGACGATTTTAACAATTTAAATAACTCTATAGATGTATCTCTTACCTTTAATTCCGTATTAGCTACATTTATAGTATGTATAATATTTATAAATGCCCCTTACATAGGAATAAAAATAATAAAGGATCCAAGAGCTATACACGCCATTCAAGTTATGTGTCCCGGTATATTTTTTATAGCCCTTTCTTCCATACTTAAAGGTTATTTTTACGGAATATCAAAGGTAAAAATACCAGCTATTATAGATATATCTGAAAAATTTTTAAGAATTGCCTTAATAGTAATTATAATATCTTTATTTTCCTTAAAGGATATAAGGAGTACTGTAACTGCAGCCTATGTGACCTTAGCCATTGGAGAATTTATAAGTTTTTCTATCTTATACATAATGTATAGAATTAAAAAGAAAGGACTAAAATTTAATTCTTCTTATTATGAAGATAAACTACAACTTTTATTTAATGTACTTGTTATATCCTTCCCTCTCTGTCTAAATGGATTTTTAACTACAGCACTTTCTGCAATTTCCACTTTAATAGTGCCAAGAAGACTTGTAGCTTCAGGTATAGAATATAATCTAGCCTTAAGCATGATAGGTAAGTTTGACGGTATGGCTCTTAATATAATATTTCTGCCTATTACCATTATAAATTCCATGTCCATAGTGCTGATTCCGGATTTATCTGAAAAAATGAGTAACAGGGATTATTGGGCCATAGAGCGCAGAGTGTCTCAGATAATAAAGATATCTCTTTTTCTGGGTATTGCCACTATGATACTATGTATTACCCTGTCTGGATATTTGGGAGAATTATTTTATAAAAGATATGATCTTGACTCCTACATAAAATTTGCCGCACTATCTGCTCCTGTGGTATTTGTCTCCATTTCCACTTTCGGTATTTTAAATGGCATTGGAAAGCAAAATATAATACTTAGAAACTCCCTTATTTCTTCTGTTATAGAGCTTATATTAATATACATACTTACAGGCATACCATGGATAAACATATATGGATGCGGTATAAGTTTGATTATAACCTATTTTACTATTCTTATTTTAAATATGCATGAAATTATAAAGGAAAACTTCTATGGTCATTCATAGAAGTTTTCTCTTTAAGAATGCTTTTCTCAATATAAATTTAGGCATCAACTTAGTTACTCTAACCGGCATTGACTGTATATCTCTGCTGTCTATACCTCCCACCAAAACTAATGCAATAGCGTATGTTGCCATTCCAACTAGTATGGATATTATAGTTGACAGAGCATTTGATATATATTGAAATTTTATAAACAGGGATATATAATTTATGGAGGAATACACAAAAAACACTACGGCCCCCATCACTGCAGAAGCCAGTGCAGGTCTAACTGCATGACTTATGAGACTCACCTTCACTCCTAAGGATTTCTTAATAATTCTATGATTTAAAGTTATAGGTATAATAAATCCTAAAATGCTTCCTGCTACTGCTCCCAATATGTTTATTTCAGGTATTGAAATCAGATAATAATTTACACATATTTTTATTGCTATACCTAATATGGAATAAAAAGTAGCAGTAAAAAGTTTTCCTATACTCTGCAGTATGGTAGTCTGTATTTGCATAATAGACATAAGTACAAGTACAATGGCACCCCAGGTCATAATATAAGAACCTTTTCCAAACTTAAGCATGGAAAATACAGGTCCACTTAAAACGGAAAGTCCCACTGCACAGGGCATTGCAATTAAAAAACAAAGTCTCAAAGAATAATTTATATTATCTTTTATCTTCTTTCCATTTTTAATAGCCACTGCTGCAGATATAGCAGGAAGTATTGCCATGGACAGTGAAGATATTATAGAGATTGGAACATTTAAAAGCTGTTGATATTTTGTAAGATAACCATAGAGTATAGTTGCCCTGGTTTCATCTATTCCTCCAGTCATAAGCCTTATTTTTGTATTCCATAAATCTACTATATTTCCAGCATAGGTCATGCCCACACACAAGGTTATGGGTAGTCCATATATTATAATTTTCCTCACAAGTTCCCGGGTAGTGAGTCTCACATTGTCAACCTGCAGCGCACCCTCTGGGGCTTTAAATTTATTATTTTTTCCATAACACATAATTAAAAAACTGGCAGAAGCTAAAGC
This sequence comes from Clostridium kluyveri DSM 555, assembly GCF_000016505.1. Lineage (NCBI taxonomy): Bacteria > Bacillati > Bacillota > Clostridia > Eubacteriales > Clostridiaceae > Clostridium > Clostridium kluyveri. The sequence continues at coordinate 1,532,858 of NC_009706.1, read as the reverse complement.
TCCTAGGGATGTTCCCATGGTTCCTCCAGCACAGCCTGCTTCCACTCCATATCTCATTAAATATGCAGCAAATACAAGAGTAAATATTGTATTTAATATTTGTTCTATTACCTGAGATACTGCAGTAGGAGTCATATTTCCCCGTCCCTGAAAATACCCCCTGTAAGCTGAAGCAATAGAGGTAAATAATATGGCTGGAGCAAGATTTATAAGGGATAAATACACTCCTTTGTAATGGGTTGCTTTAGCTAAAGGCAATGCAAAAACCATAAGAAACATGGCCATTACTATACCTAGGATTACTAGAATAAATCGTGCTATCTTAAATGCTTTAGCTGCATCTCTATAATTTCCAACTGCAGCAAGTTCAGATATAAGTTTTGATATGGCTACAGGTATGCCTGAATTGGCAAGTACAAAGATAAATGCATATATCTGATAGGATGCGCCATATAATCCATAACCCTCTTCTCCAATTATTTTCATCAATATAGGAATGTATAACACAGATAATACCTTTACTAACATTCCTGCCATAGAAAGTATGGCAAAACCTTTAGTTGTTGATTGTTCTTTCATAATTTAAAACTCCCTGTCAAAAAACTTGCAAAACAATAAATATTTAAAATTTATTAAATATATCATTTTTTATCTTTTTAAATATAGGTGGAAGCTTTTCTGATATAGTTTTGTTATTCATATAACTTAACTTTCCATTACAATCCTTAAAAATTACCTTATAGGCGTATAAATACTGATAGGTTAAACCATACTTGTTATAAAAAAAACTATTTATTTTAGATATGCCGTATTTAGTATCTCCTATTATGGGATTTCCTAAATGTGCTAAATGGGTCCTCAACTGATGACTTCTACCTGTAATTAGCTCTAATTCCGCTAAAGAATAAGTACCGCAGGTATGAAGAACTTTTACATCCATAGATATCTTTTTAGTATTCTTTTTAGGTGAATCATATACATTTGAAATATTATTTTTTCTATCTTTTAATATATATCCTTCATAAATACCTTCATTTATTCTTCCCTTCACCAACGCCTGGTAATATTTTCTTATATTTCTCTCTCTTATTATTTCATTTAACAATTTCAACGACTCATAGTTTTTTCCATATATTACTATACCTGAAGTATTTCTATCCAGCCTATTACAGGGAGAAGGAGTAAATGTAACTTCTGTTTCCGGTTTAAAATCTCCCTTGTCATATAAATAAGATAATACATAATCTGTTAAAGTCACATCATCAGTCTTTTTATCTGAATGCACTAACACTCCCGGCCACTTTTCCACCAGAATCATATTTTCATCTTCATAGGTTATCTTCAAAAAATTACTGTTTACCTTATTAAACTCAAAACTTTTCCCCTTGGAAATTATATATTGAGCTTCTACTATATCCTTATCCATAAGAAAATACTTCTCTTTAGTCTTTTTTCCATTTACTTTAATATCGCCTTTTCTTATAGCCTTATATATGCCGCTTATAGGTACATCCCGAAGCCATTTTCTTAAAAATTTATCCAATCGCTGACCTGATTCATTACTTCCTATTTCTACTTTCATTTTATCTCTCCTGGTATCTTAAATATTTTTTATTTTGAAACTTTATACCAACAATATTTAATTATATAATACTATTATTGCATAAAGCAATATATAAAATTTATTATATCAAAATTCATATGTAATGTAAGAATACCTTCAGATAGATTTTTTTAAAAATATACCTAAAGTTTAATCATATCTGCAATGAAAACTTTAGGCATAATTTATCCAATATACTATTTGACCATATTAACAATACCACTTATTTCAAAAAATCATAAGCTGCCCTGCACTGTATGGAAACTCCAATAGGAAGGCAATCTTCATCTATATCAAATAGGCTTCCATGAGCTGGATATATTATATTTTTACTTTCATTTCTACAACCTAAATAATAAAATGCAGAAGGCCTTTCCATAGAAAAATAAGCGAAACTCTCCACACCCATACTTGGACTTTCCAGCATTTTTACATGTTCTTCTCCTATTTCCTTATAAGCTGCCTTTAAAATATCTTTAATTACATCATCATCATTATACAGACAAGGATAGCTCTCTTCTATATCTATTTCATACTTTCCTCTCATAGAGTTTACAACACCAAAGGTTATCTCCCTGAGTCTTTCTTTAACATATTCCCTATGTTCAGTTCTCATAGTCCTCATGGTACCAGCTATTACAACTTCTTCTGGTATTATATTTTGAGCAGTTCCTCCATGTATGGATCCTACTGTAATAACTGCCGCATCAGTTGGAGGAAGTTCTCTGCTTACAATTTGTTGAAGTGCTAATATTACATGGCTGCTTATAACTATGGGATCGACTCCCATGTGGGGTCTTGCACCATGGGCTCCCACTCCTTTAATTTTTATGGTAAATGGATTAGAAGCTGCATTTACCACCCCCAATTTTACACCTATATTTCCTACTTCTATATTTTCATCCACATGAAGTCCTATCACCCTATCTACTCTGGGATTTTCAAGTGCCCCTTCCTTTACCATCAGCTTAGCTCCTCCAGTGGTTTCCTCCGCAGGTTCAAAAAACAACTTTACTGTTCCTTTCAATTCGTCCTTTACGCTATTTAAAACTTTAGCTGTTCCTAAAAGTATAGTGGTATGTGCATCATGACCGCAGGCATGCATCTTTCCTTTTACTTTAGAAGAATAGCTGCAGTTTTTATGATCTTCCAGAGGAAGTGCATCTATATCAGCCCTTATACCTATAGTTTTATTTCCTTTTCCCCTTATTATTCCACAAACCCCTGTACCAGCAGTTTCCATATATTCTATACCTATTTTTTTTAAGAATTCTTTTATTTTAAAAGAAGTTCTTTCCTCTTCATACCCTAGTTCAGGATGCCTATGAAGATCTCTTCTTATATCAATTAATTCTTTCTTTATAGACTGTGCCATATTAAAAAAATCTCTAGCCATATTCCTACCTCCAATTATTTATAAAACTCTATTCCCATCCAAGCTCTATTATATCTCCCTGAGACAGCTTATCATAATATCCTGCATTGTTCCCATTTAAATGTAAATATAGTTTTCCTCTTGTCCTGCTTAAATCAAATTCCACATAATTAAATATATCTACAAATATATACTCTTTTTTCTTTTTAAGTACTATATTCTTACCATTTACAGTAACAGTTATTTCTTTTTTATTATCTTCTTTGATTTTATTTATTTCCTGAAAATTCTCCTTATCTTCTTTTGTAATCTTATGTACTTTATCCTCCATTAAATTTTCCCCTATATTACCTGTAATTTGCCCTTTTTCTTCCTGATTTTTTAGTACTCTGTAAATTCTATCTCCTTCATTTATTATATAATTCTTATCCAATTCCTTTCCATTTAAATAGTACATAAATTTTTCACTATCTTGATTATGAAGAGAAACATATTTTTCATAATCTCTCAAAGTTTCCGGAAAAATTATTACTACGTTATCTCCTTCATTTATATTACTGTCTAAACTTACCTTATTCTTATTTATGTAGGCAATAGGCTCTAAATTTTCTATTATATCATTTATAAAAAAACTTGTAGAATATATTTTTTTTATATAATCCTTAATTTTAGGTGAAGCTGCTTCTCCATTAAGGGCATATTTTATTTCTATATTATCCCCTTCCTTCACTTCCTCATCTATACTTTTGGAAAATCCATTTACAGTTATCTCCGCACTAGAAGCCAACGTTCCGAAAGCAACTCTTTTTATTCCATTTAGGGTAAATCTTATGTTATTCCCATTTTTTGCTATCAATACATCAGGACTTATACCAGCATGCAGCATTGCATCCATAACTGTATGCCTATGGGAATCAAAAAGACTTACCACCTTTCCATTTAACATTATATCAATAAAACCATGTCCTAACCTTTTTATGCAAATTAAAGCTATGCCTAAAACCGTAACTCCCGTGCTCCCTAAGGAATTATCTGTGCAAACACAATCCACCACAGCTTCTCTTCCTTTTATTGCAATTCTCTTAAGCGGTATATTTAGCCCCTTAGCTAAAAACTCTTTTAATTTAGGAGTATGTGCTCCACCTCCCACCAAAAAAATAGCATTAGGGGGTTTGCCTCCGTTCAATTCTATTATTTTACTTCCAATTTTATCTGTTATTTTTTTCACAGTAGGAGTTATAAGTTTTACTACATCTTCTGATGATATTTCATTTTCTATACCTAACACATCTGTATAAGTTATATTCTTATGCTTGTCACACTGCCTCTTTATACTTTCTGCAGTATTAAAATCCACTAAATAATTTTGAGCTATAACTTCAGTTATTTCATCTCCCGCCTCTGGTACCATGCCATAGGCACTTATGCTATCCCTATTACTTAATGCTATATCTGAAGTTCCTGCTCCTATATCAATTAGAGCTAGATTCAACAACCTTAAATTTTGTGGAACAGCAGCTTCCATTGCGGCAATAGGTTCCAAAGTTAAATTTACAACGTTAAGACCCACCTTTTCCATAACAGAATATAAACTATCTATTACAGACCTTGGAAGAAAGGTTGCTATAACCTCTGCGGATACATTATTCCCTTTATGACTTAACAGATTACTTATAACATATCCATTTAAATAATAGTTCTTTACACTATACCCTACGCAGTACAATCTTCCCTTAACACTTTCATTTATTTTTTTTTCGGCAGACTTTACCGCAGTTAGTTCCAAACTTCTTATAATATTCCTATCTATCTCTCCTGTATAATCTACTTCTATTTCTTCCTTTACTACTATAGTTCTAAGAAATCTTCCTGCAGCGGCAATAGCCACATCTTTTATTTTCATATTTAAATCTTTTTCAAGTTCACTTTTTATGGTATTTACCACATTTGCCACAAGAGCCACATCATGTATTTGGCCATCAACCATTGCCCTTTCTTCATGCTCTATGCACCTTTCTGCTACTACACGGAATTTTTTATCCTTTAATATCCCTACAGTGCCTATTACAGATCTTGTTCCTATATCCAATGAAAATATTATATCTTGTGAACTAAGATTAGTAATTTCCATAATATTACCTCTTTTTCTATGCTTATTAGGCTCATATTTTAACTATATGAGCCTAATAGAATTATATAATAATATAGTTAAACATTCAATCAAGTGATTTCTAAGGTTCAAGTGAAATTTACTTATGAGAAATACCTTTCTGCATTTGAACCTTCTTCAAATAAAAATTATATTTGAAACTTCTGTATTATTTCATTAAGATCCTGTGCAAGTTTCTCCTGCCCCTTTGTAGTTAAATCTATTTGTCTTATGGATTCTGTATTTTTACGAATACTTTCTTCTATTAATTTAGTATTTTCAGAAGACTTCTGTGCAGATTCAGCCATATTATTTACCGTTTCACTAACTTGATTTATAGTAGCATTAAGTTCCTCAGACATAGCTGCTATTTCCTCAGACATTTTACTCACAAAATTGGCATCACTATAATATTGACTTCCCATTTCACCAAACTGTTCCATTCTAGGATTTACATTTTCATTTATAAATTTTAATATTTCATCACTATTATCAGAAAGATTTTTGAATGCCTTCTGAACTTTCACTATAGTATCTTTTATACTTGTTACTGCACTACCTGACTGTTCTGCCAAATTTCTTACCTCTTCTGCTACTACTGCAAAACCCCTTCCCTGTTCTCCTGCCCGGGCAGCTTCTATAGCTGCATTAAGTGCCAGAAGATTAGTCTGTCCTGCTATATCTGCAATGGTATCTGCCATTACTTTTATATTACTTACTACCTTACCTTCCTTAATAGCTTGTACCATTCTATCTTTCTTTTCATCATATAAGTTCTTAACTTCTAATATAGCACTTTCACCCTTTATTTGAACTTCAGAAGCTCTTTCTTTGGATTTATTGGCATTGCCACTTCCTTCAGTAGCTTTTCCCGCCAGTTCACTCACACTTGAATCAACTTCCTCCATAGATGCGGTTATCTGCATTGAAGAAGAAGTAGTTTCCTCTATACCTAATGTTATATCTTTTACTGCATTATTTATATTCTGTGAATTTAACGATAATTCTTTCACTGCTCTAGAAAGTTCTTCATTTGATACATTAACTTTTTGTACATTTTCTATAAGTGATTTTATCAAATTTTTTATATTTTGTTGGGCAATATTAAGGGCTTTTCCAGTTTTAACAAACTCATCATTTCCTTTTATACCATTCATAGGTAAGGAAAGATTGAATTTTGAAAGCCTTTCTGCAAAGGATTCTATTTTAGATAAAGAATTATTTATATTCCTAGAGGAAAACATTCCAAGAGCTATTGCCGCCAATATACAGGCTATCATTAATATACCTATTGTTATATTATTTTTTATGTATATAGAATTACTTTTTATATTTATATTATTTGTTTTATTGATACTACTATTAATACATTTATCTAAAGTCTTCAAAATGTTATTATTTACTTCTTCCATAACTTCATATTGTATTACTGCCTCATCAAGATTATTACTGTCTACAAACTGTATAATGTTCTCCCTTATTAGAATATACTGATGATGCTGTTTAGTGAAATCTAACCACATCTGTTTTTCATTTGCACTCATTTTAAGTTTTTCAAGAGTTGCAATATTCTTTTCATTTTTAGAACTCATAGTCTTAATGTCATTTTTTAAATATGTTTTTTGGGAAGCATCCCTTACGTAAACTAACTCTAACAGGTCTTTCTCAATTTGTATCAGATTTTGCTTTATGTTATCTGATACAAAAACACTTTGTATTCCAACATTATACATATCCTCTGAATTATTTGTCACAGCTTTTAAAGATAATATCGATATAATACCAACTATTGCTATAAACAATGCAACCAAAGTAAATTGTAAAATCAATTTTGTTCTCACCTTGGATTTTTTAAAAAATTTCATGACATTAGTAAGCTCTGAGATTAATTTTGTTCCCGTTTTAGCTTTTTCAAAAAATTTCATAACATTTCACCTCACAATAAAATTATTTTAACTTTTTCAAAATGAATAACAACTCAAATATACTAATATATCCATTAGTTACTTAATTTAAAAATACTTTATCTTGTTAAGCTTTTAGATATAGTTAATATTAAAGAGGCTGTATCTTATTATACATAATAAAATACAGCCTCTAGTCTCTCTAGTTAGCATATTTTTAATAATCCGTAATTAATATTTACCTTTTTATACAAACGCTACAATTAGCTAATATTCCCAGAGTCCGTTAAAGTAAAAGTAATGTAATTATAATACTGAACTTAAGTTTTTGTCAATCATATACACTCTTTTTATATACTAATTTACATTAATTTTAATATACATAATATTTATAATGTATATTAAAATTTCACTTTACATATTGTATTTATATTTATCGGATAAACTAAATTCTTTTTAAGCCTTTTTAACTACTCTACTATAAAATAAATTATAGGAATATAGAATTATGCATACTATATAAGAATTAATTGCAGTCATAAGTAAAGTTTCAACTATTCTAGGTATCCATAAGAGCATAAATCCTTTAGCTATAAGAGCTGGAGTGAATATAAGTAGAATATAGGTATTTATAGTACATATAAAAATTCCCGAAATGCCTAAAACAATTACCATCTTAAAATAGTAATTGTTTATAAAACTATAGAACTTGGCTGAATTTTTATTAATAAATAGATTTATAAGCAAAATTAAAATACCTATGATACCTATCAGCATAAATCCATAGCTAAAGTATTGAGATTTTTTGCCTAAAAACATAAATAGCCTGTTTAAAGTAGTATTAGACATAAATTTTATTATAATAAAATTTATAAAACCTATTAGAAACAGCAATATAAAAAATATACTGTAATAATTTCTAATTTTGTAATTGCTTTTATTTCTTATGATCCTCCACAGCACAGCAGGTAAAA